>JAZULG010000215.1:0-7123 GCA_045603005.1 Acutalibacteraceae bacterium | reverse complement strand
TATTATCCGTTAATGATATACATTATATATAACCGAGAGAGAAAAAGCAATAACAAAATGCAAAGAAAAAATATAATACTTTGCCTGTTTGTGTATTTTGTATATTTTAAAACGGCTAATTTGTTGAAAAAAGCCAAGGGGCAAAAAAGCCGAAAAAAATATATAAAATGTTTTGACGAATTTCCGAAAAACTGCTTGACTTTTTGCGAAAATTATTGTAAGTTATTAGAGTAAATGACTATCCTTTTAGCCATTGAAAAATTGGCGTCGCAAGACGCGAAAACATTGAAAGGGGTTTTAACAACCATGAAACAGGAAATCAAAGTTGTTGCTATCATGCTTGCAATGACACTCGTGCTCTTATGCGGCGTTGCAGTAGGAACAGTAAACGGCGGTATTAACATCACAATCAACGGCGGCGTAGGCGGCGGCTCAAGCGCAGTAGGCGGCGGCAGCACATCAACAACACCTCCCGCACAGTCACTTGAAGGCACAGAAGAAAAAGATATGGTTCAGTCATCAACAGGTCTCGAGATGCCTCAGGACGGCGACGCAGTTAACATCTGTAAGGCTTACAACAAGGCTATCAACGATTACAGAGCTTATAAGGGCGTTGTAACATTACACAAGGTAGAAGACACACAGGTTAACATCACAAAGCTTCCCGCAGCAGCTAAGGCTCTCGAGGGCGTTATCAATGATGTTATCAAGAGCATCGTTAAGCCCGTTGACGAAACATTCACTTTCGAAAACGGTGTAGACCAGCAGGATCCCAGCCGTGAAATCGGTCACAAGATGATTCCTTGGGGCAGAGATGCAACAGTTACTCCCGCTGACGTTACAGAAGCCAAGATCGTTGAAAACCCGGACGGCGGTTACACAATCACAGTTAAGTTTATGGCTGAAACAGCAACCTTCGACGGTACAACCTCAACAGAGCCCGTTCATCATATGACTGCAATGGATCCTCTTAACCTTGGAACTCTTGATGTTAGTCCTCTTGAAATCTTCTCAGCAGAAATGACATATCCCGGTGCTACAACTTCAGTTACAGTTGACAACCAGGGCAGACTCATCAAGCTCACCAACAGCCTTCCCCTTGAAGGTCTTGGCAACGGCGGTATGGGCTTCATCAAGGCAGAAATCGGTCTTGCAGGCCAGATGGAAGCAGTTTACGACATTACCTACGCATAAGCTTAAATCAGACAAATACATAGGGCTGTCTTACGACGGCCCTTTTGTTTTACAATAAGGGAGGTCCTTTTATGAAAAAGGCAGGTATTGCTCTTGCCCTCGGTGCGGCGGCAGGTGTGGGCTTTTATAAATTCAACGATTGGTTTTACAATGCATTACTTGACAGAGATTTTGAAATTCCGAAGGTGCTTGAAAGAATGATAACGGACTCTGATTTGCCTGAGGATGCGGACGAGGAAAGAATCAGTCACGATATGCAGTGGCTCAACTCCTGTGAAATAGAAAAGCACAGCATTGTCAGCGACAGGGGTTGCAGACTGCAGGGCTATCTTATCAGACCGGAAAGGGAAAGCGACGTTTACGTTTTCGGCTCTCACGGCTACAGAAGCGACGGCAAGGGTGAGTGGTGCCATTATGCAAAGCATTATGTTGAGGATTTAGGCTACAATATGTTCTTTGTTGACCATCAGGCGGCAGGGGAGAGCGAGGGACACTATTTCGGCTTTGCTTCCTTTGAGTCTGAGGACTGTATGAAGTGGCTGGGCTTTATGCTCGACACCTTCGGCAGGGACATAAAGATTATCCTTCACGGTATTTCAATGGGCAGTACCTCCGTTATGCTGATGAGCGGCAAAAATGAGCTTCCCGAAAATGTTAAGTTCACCGTAGCGGACTGCGGCTTTACCTCAGCGATGGATGAATTCACCTATAAGCTTAAGAGTTGGCACGTGCCTGCTTTTCCGATTATCCCCATTATGAAGGCTTTGCAGAAAAAGCGTGCAAGATACGATTTTCAGAAGGACACCGATGCTCTTACGGCGGTGAAAAATGCAAGAGTACCCATGCTTTTTATCCACGGTGACAAGGATAATTTTGTACCTACCTATATGGTAGCCCTGCTTCACGATGCTTGCACTGCCGGATATAAGGATATGCTTATTGTAAGGGGAGCAGACCACGCAATGAGCTACAAGGTGGGCAAGGAAGAATACGAGCAGAAGATAGCGGAATTTATTGAAAAATTTATATAAAGCCCAAAAAAGAAGAAAAGTTCTTTTGATTCTTTTCTTACGAAGAAAAGAATGCCCTTGCGGCGAGCAAGAGAACAATGCGCAATCGTGTGGGAATAATATAAATTGAGGTGTGTATTCTGCCTCGAAAGGCTGATTAAACCGAATATAAAAAACGGCTTGGAAAATATCCAAGTCGTGTTCTTTTATCTTTTAGTATTAAGCTATATTCGACGGGCAGTTCTTGCCCTTTTCTGTCCGAGCCCGATGCAATTTTGCATTTTGCTTGCCTGCCCTGAAAGGGAAGGGGGACCGCGTAAGTTTGCATTTTCTTGCTCGCCGCAATGGCGTTACTTTCCCCAAAGAAAGTAACCAAAGAACTTTTCTGCTTTCTTTTTTGGCGGTGGCAGACCCTTATCCTTATGAGCTTTCCCCCGCGATTGCGTTATAATTGCACCGAAGGTGCAAACCTTAGCCTTGCCTCTCCTGAAAGGAGAGGTGGCGGATGTGTCAACATCCGTCGGAGAGGTTCTGTGCATTGCGAATTGCGCTTTGTAAATTAACCCACACCCTCATCTGATTCTCACCTCTGTTGCCCCAGAGATAGTAGGGTATGGCTGTCGCCTTATAGGGTGTGTAGCTCGGCGGATTTTCACTGTAAAGATCCTCACTCTGAGATACTCTTAAAGCATCAAGGGTTATTTTTACACTGTCGGTAAAGCATTCACCGCTGAAGGACGAAAGGGTCGCTGAAGCCTTCGGTGTAAGACTCAGAGAAAGCACGTCGCCTTCGTTGTCCACACCCTCAAAGCAGTAAACAAGAGGTCCTCTCATAAGGGAAACCATGCCTGTAAGAGCAGGAATTTTAGCCGAGGGATAAATAAACCTTACACTGCCGTCAAGGGTGAGAAGAAGCACATCACCCTCCTTTACCCTGAGATAAACATAGCCGTCATTCTGCTTTTCTGTAAGGGTATCCGAATTGAGAGTGAGAGTATATTTCTTCGAATAGGCGGGAATTCTTATTGCAAGACTTCCGCCCTTTTTTATTGTGTACTTAATCGTGAAATCATAGGGGTACTCGGTTTCGCATTTGAGACTTACGCCGTTTTTAAAGCTCACCTCACCCTGAGCGTACATATGACAGTAGGCGGTGGTGTCGCTCTCACCGTAGGCGTACTTTCCGAAGGAGGTAAGAGTTCTTGCCACGTTGGGAGGACAGCAGGCGCAGGTGTACCACTTAGGCCTCTGGGTGAGAGTGTGACGGTGAGTGACCGCCTTTTCGGATATACCGGGAATCACCTCAAGGGGATTTACATAGAAAAATCGCTTTCCGTCAGCCTGCATACCTGCAAGAACAGTGTTGTAGAAGGCTTTTTCCATAATATCCGCATATTCGCCCTTGATTTCATTTTCGAGCATCCTCGAAGCAAACATCATAAGAGCTATTGAGGCGCAGGTTTCCGCATAGGCAGTGTCGCCGGGCAGGTCATAGTCAACAGTGAAGGCCTCACCGTGTACCGTTGAGCCGACACCGCCGGTGATGTACATTCTTTTTTGTGTGATGCTGTCCCAGAGAGTTTTGCAGGCACCGAGAAGCTCCTCGTCGCCGCAGTGGGAGGCAATATCCGCCATTGCGGTGTAAAGATAGAGCGCTCTTACCGAGTGACCTACCGCATCCTTCTGCTGACGTACCGGTGCCTGACTTTGCTGGTACTCATGATTGCGTCCGTCACCGTTCCAGACGGTCCATTCTCTGCTTTTGCGTTCCTTTTCGTAGTAGTGAGTGTCAACGCCTCTTATATCGATAAAGTGCTTTGAAAGCTCACTGTATTTTTCGTTGCCGGTAATGCGGTAGAGCTTCATAAGTGCAAGCTCAATTTCAGGGTGTCCCGGGTAGCCATTGTGACCGCCCTTTATAAAGACATCGTAAATATGCTCTGCATTTTTTATCATAACATCAAGAAGTGTTCTTTTGCCCGTTGCCTCATAGTAGGCGCAGGCGGCCTCAATCATATGACCCGAGCAGTAAAGCTCGTGTCCCTCGAGGATGTTTGTCCACCGCTTTTCTTTGTCCTTGACGGTGTAGTAGGTGTTGAGATAGCCGTCACTGTCCTGAGCTGAGGCGATGATTCCGATAAGCTCATCGGCGGTTTTTTCTAAATTTTCGTCGGGACAGAGACTGAGAGAGTATGCGACAGCCTCAAGCCATTTTGCAGCATCACTGTCCTGAAAGACCATACCGTAAAAGCCGTCGGGCAGGGTTTCACCTCTGAGAGTACGGGCGGCATTGATGAAGTTTTCCACCACGTGGCTTTTCTCCGTGTCAGGTATTCTGTCGCACAAAACATCGTACTGATAGGGGATGACCGTATCTCTGATAAGCTTCTGCATACGGGCAATAAAGCCGCCCTCGGGTCTGTATGCGCCGATGGAAACAGGTGTCTGAATTTTCATTTTGTCACATCCTGAAAGTATTTTCTTTATAATAACATACTTCTGCGGAAAAATAAATAAAAAAAGCTAATATTGTAAACAAAACTAGATGCTGAGTTTATACATTGTTCATAATCTTTTGGTATACTGTATCATAATTGTACAATTATGCCCGAATTTGATATATTTATAAAAATTTTCGTTTGTAAAGGAAGATGAAATTGATACGTTTGCTTAAATATCTTAAAACTATGAAAGGTTCAACGCTGGCAGCGATGTTCTTCGTTGTTATATCTCAGGCGGGAAGTCTTATTCTCCCTGTTCTGATGAGTATGATAGTTAATAACGGTATTGCCAATGAGGATATAGATTACATATCAAAAATCGGTACGATTATGATGTGTGTATCTGCCGTAGCCGTTGTTATTGCAGGCTTCAACAGCTATTTTTCCTCTCTCACCGCCGCAAACTACGGCAAGCTTTTAAGACGTGATCTCTTTTTAAAGGTTGAATCTCTTTCACAGAAGGATATTGAAAAAATCGGCACTCCTTCACTTATCACAAGATGCACCAATGACGTAAAGGTGCTTCAGGATTTCGTGCTTCAGTGCCTTCGTATAATCATCTCCGCACCGATTATGCTTGTGGGCGGTATCGTAATGGCATTTATTATGAATCCCACTCTTTCACTTATCATTTTTGCCGTTGTTCCCGTAATTGCAATAATTGTTCTTATAGTTCTTAAAACGGTTATGCCTCTTTTCAGAAGAAGGCAGAAGCTTCTTGACTCAATCAACCGCTTTATAAGAGAAAAGCTTACAGGCACAAGAGTAATCAGAGCTTTCAACAGAAGCGATATTGAGGACGCAAAATTTGACAGGCAGAACGAGGAATTTTCATCTCTTACTCTTAAGTTCCAGCGTCTTATGTCTGTACTTATCCCTGTTTGTATAGTGCTGGTTATCTTTGCTCTTGACCTTCTCATCGTCTTTGCCGCAAAGGATATTGACGCCCTTGACCCCGTGAGAGAAAGACTCACTCTTCAGAATTCCATAGGTAATCTTCAGGCCTTCGTTGTTTATATGGTAATGATAGTTTACTCCTTCACTATGGCGGCGGCTATGTTTGTTATCGTACCCAGAGCAAGAATTTCCGCAAAGAGAATCAACGAGGTTCTTGACCTTCAGCCCTCCGTAACAGATCCTGAAAATCCCAAGCTTCCCGACGAAAGCAGAAGGGGTATAATCGAATTCAGAAACGTATCCTTCGGCTATGAGGATGCAGGTAAGCCTACACTTAAGAATGTCAGCTTTACCGCAGAGAGAAACAAGGTTACCGCAATTATCGGCGGTACCGGCTGCGGCAAGAGTACCATCGTTAACCTTATTGCAAGATTTTACGATGTTACCGACGGACAGGTGCTTTTCGAGGGCGTTGACGTACGTGATATGCTTCAGTCTGAGCTTCACGCAAGAATCGGCTACATTCCTCAGAAGGCGGTACTTTTCAGCGGCAGTATTGAAGATAACCTTCGCTACGGTGATGAAAATGCAACTGAGGAAAGAATGAGACTTGCTCTTGATATTTCACAGAGCAGTGAATTTGTTGATAAGCTTCCTGACGGAATAAAATCCTTTGTCAGCCAGAACGGTACAAACCTTTCAGGCGGACAGAAGCAGAGGCTTTCAATCGCAAGAGCTCTCACAAGAGAAGCGGATATTTATATTTTTGACGACAGCTTCTCCGCTCTTGACTTCAAGACCGACTCTAAGCTCAGAAAAGCAATCAAGGAAAATATCACTGCAACGGTAATTATCGTTGCTCAGCGTGTTGGTACTATTATAGATGCCGACAAAATCATTGTTCTTGACAAGGGCGAGATCGTGGGCATGGGTAAGCACGATGAGCTTATGGCTTGCTGCAGTGTTTATCAGGAAATTTACACGTCACAGATAGAAAAGGGGGATGAATAATGAAAAAGAATAACCCCCCTAAAAGAATCGGTAATGATAAATACGCTCAGTACCGTGACAACAGTCACAACGAAAAGGAAAAGCCTGAGAATATGATGAAAACCGCAAAAAAGCTCTTAGCTCTTCTTAAGGGTAAGGGTCTGCTTGTAATCATCACTGCGATTTTTGCGGCAGTAGGCTCAATTCTCACCGTACTCGGTCCCCGTTATTTAGGTGACATTATAAACGTACTCGACGAGCAGATAAAGGCAAAGCTTGCAGGCGGTGTAATGGATTTCTCACCCATATACGATATACTTATAACAATTCTCATTATCTACATCGGTTCATCCGTGCTGACCTTCTTTCAGCACTATATTATGGCAGGTCTTGTTCAGGGTCTCATCACCGAGCTCAGACGTAAGCTCAACCTTAAGCTGACCCGTCTTCCTCTTTCCTATTTTGACAGTCACAATAAGGGTGACATTCTCTCAAGAATAACCAACGATATTGACAACATAAACAATACTC
>JAZULG010000214.1:0-13833 GCA_045603005.1 Acutalibacteraceae bacterium | reverse complement strand
CAAGTCCCGTCACTCCGACCATTTACAGAAAAGTACTCACTTAAAAGTGGGTACTTTTTTATTTGGCCGATTGGTCCCGAACCAAAGTGAGGGACCAGGTTTCGGAGCCGACCGCCGCCGGTGGCGGAAGAAGGAAGGCGGAGAAGAAGAAAAATAAGGAGTATCACGAAGCGCACCAAGCGAGTGAGACGACTATATTTTTCTTGGTAGCCATGGGTTCAAGGTCTCGGCTGCCGCCTCGGTCGGTGCTTCTGTGCTGTGCACAGAGGTGTCCACCGGACACCCGCACCCCGTCACTCCGACCACTCAAAAGCCTTATAAACTCTATGTTTTTTGATTTTATGGGGTTTTTTATTTTTGTCTGAAAATGAGCATTTCTAACGGATTTCTAACGTGCATTAAACATTGAATGTAGCAGACATGGATTTTGCAATGTTTTGTTTGCGTTCGGTATCAAGATGTGCATATATATTTGCGGTTGTTCTAAAATCTGCATGACTTAGCCACTCTTGAATATCTTTTAAAGAGAATCCGTTAGCAATCAACAAACTTGCACAAGAATGCCTTAAGTCGTGAAATCTGATTGGAGGCAAATTATTAACTTCCATTCAAGAACACATTAAGTATGATAGCAATAAGTCGCTTCTTTTAAAAGAACTTTCTCATTACAAGAAGAAATTCTTTGGTGGTTATAAATATTTATGATAGCTTTTCCAACATAACTAGTCCTCTATGAAGATCCGCATTACCTACATAAAAGTACTCACCTCAAAGTGGGTACTTTTTTTACATTAGTATAATTATCATATCGCACTTTACTTTTGTCGTATTATGTTGTAAAATGTTATAAATTGTAAAAACGGAGGTGAAGGCTTTGGTAGATGAGGAAAGAATCCGTGAGCTTGACGATATAGACAGAAGATATGAACGCCGAAGAAGGCTTACTATCGGATTTTTTGCATTGCTTTCGGTACTGCTGGTGATTTATGCGGTAAGTATTGAAAGAAAAATACAGAAGCTTTCACAGAATCAGGCTGTTGTTGTGTATAGGGATGTGTCAGAGGAAGGCAGAGAGCTTCCGGAAACGGAGCTTTCAACCGACAGTACAGAAGATACAGTATCACTCAAACAGACAGAGCCGGATAAAACAGTACCGATCGGTGCGGATGAAGCTGAGGCAGGTCAGATATATTATATTACCTCATCAGGAAAAAAGTACCATAAGGCAGGCTGCAGCTATCTTTCGAAATCCAGAATAGCGATTACACAGGAGCAGCTTTCAGACGGTGGGTATACTGCCTGCTCAAGATGTATCAAAGAGTAGTTGGAATACACTGAATTTCAGGGTAATTGTATTTTTACTCCTGTTTTGTTATAATATTATAGAAATACACAGTAAAGGCGGTAAGGCTATGCGAATACTGACATCTGAACAAATGAAAGCAGTTGAGCGATATGCTGCAGGCTTCGGATTATCATATCAGCGTATGATGGAAAATGCAGGTGCTGCCTGCGCACGAAATATGAGAAATATTATTGAAAAGGAAAATATAACGGGCAAAAAAATTGTTGTTGTGTGCGGTAAAGGCAATAACGGTGGAGACGGCTTTGTTATTGCCCGCAAATTTGCGGAAAACGGATACAAGGTCTGCATACTTCTTGTTTCGGGCTACCCCACAACAGCAGAAGCAACATATATGTATAAGCTGGCGCTTGACCTGTCAATACCGACGGTCTGGATGGATGCCGATAAGGTAAGAGCAATTAACACGGTGCAGAATGCGGATATTATCGTTGATGCAGTTTTCGGCTTCAGCTTTTACGGAAATCTTACTGAGGAAATGGCGTCACTGTTTGAGGTGATGAATAATGCAAGGGGTGTACGCTTTGCGGTTGATCTACCCAGCGGAGTATACTGCGACAGCGGATATTATGCTGAGGGAAGCTTCAGAGCCGACTATACAATAGCAATCTCAACTCTGAAGCCTGCACACGTAATTCATCCTGCCTGTGACTGCTGCGGAAACATTATTGTTGCCTCGATAGGTATTCCCGAGGAGAGCTATGCTGTGGCATCCGAATGTGCATATACCTATGACAGAAGCGATGTGATGTCTCTGTTTCCGGTCCGTGGGGCGACGGCGCATAAAGGAAGCTTCGGTCACGTGCTTTGCATATGCGGCAGCAAAAATATGACGGGTGCAGCTGTTATGTGTGCGGGAGCGGCACTCAGAAGTGGTGCGGGGCTTGTAACGATTGCATTTCCGGAAAGTGCATATATTCCCGTTGCATCAAAGCTTACGGAAGCTTTGCTTCTGCCTCTGAGTGAAAATGCCCACGGTACACTTTCCGCAAGCTGTATAAGAGAGCTTGAAATTAATCTTCCGAAGTACGATTCAATTGTAATAGGTTGCGGCCTCGGACTTAATGAGGACACAGTTTCGGTTGTGAAATGGGTTGTCGAAAATGCTCATGTTCCGGTAATTATTGACGCAGACGGAATAAATGCGGTAGCTACTGACATAGATATTCTCAAGAGGGCAAAGGGTAAGCTTGTGGTTACGCCTCATCCGAAGGAAATGTCAAGACTCGTGGGTGAGGATGTTCAGCTTGTAATGTCAGACTCGGTCGGATATGCTCTTGGTTTTGCTCATAAGCACGGTGTTTATACGGTGCTTAAAAGTGCAAATACCATCGTTGCCGAGCCGCACAGCGGCAGTGTTTATGTGAATTCTACCGGAAATAACGGCTTGTCAAAGGGTGGAAGCGGAGATGTCCTTGCAGGTATAATAGGCGGTATGGCGGCGCAGTCCTTCAGTCTTCGGGATGCGGTTACGGCGGCGGTATATATCCACGGATATGCAGCAGACTGTGTGGCGGAGAAAACCTCAAGGAGCGGTATGCTTCCGAGTGATGTGATTGAAGAGCTGAAAACAGTTTACGCTGTATTTGAGAAATAAGCCCTCACGGGAGGCTTAATGAAAAAAATATCATATTTGTTTTTGATTCTTGCGGCTTTGATAAGCTTATGCGGATGCAACAAAGAAAGGATTGTTTTTTCTGCCTCGCCCTTTTCCTGTGAGGCTCAGATTGAAAGCGAAGGAATAATAAGCGAGGGTCTCTTTACCTGTGAGAGCGAAAAAAGTATGTATATAGATTTTCCCTCTGAAAAGGATGTTGGCGGGCTGAGGGTACAATACTGTGAGGGAGAATACCGTTACAGCTTCGACGATGTTACTGCCGTGATGAAGGAGGATGAGCTTAATACGCCCGTTTTCGGACTGTTTTCGGCAGTGGAGCTGCTTCTGACTTCAGGAGCTGAAATAACCGAAAAACAAGAAAATGTTTTCACATTAAGTGACGGTTACGGTGAATACAGCTATACTGTTGATAAAGACAGCGGAAATGTCACACAGATTGATTCATCCTACGGCAGAATAACATTCAGGTATCAGTAATAAAAAAGGATGCACATCTGAAAAGGATGTGCGTTTTTTTGCCTCTGAATATTAAGTGAATAAAATAATTATCGCAGTACTGTTTAAAGGACATAATTGCAGTTAAAACTATTGATGAACAAACACTCCGGGAGGGAGAATTATGTCAATTAAACGTGGTGAAATATACTATGCCGATTTAAGTCCGGTTGTGGGCTCGGAGCAGGGCGGTATCAGACCGGTGCTTATAGTGCAGAATGATGTAGGTAATAAATTCAGCCCTACAGTGATAGCGGCAGCGATTACAAGCAAGCAGTTCAAAACGAGTCTGCCTACGCACATAAAGGTCAATGCACACGGCTGCGGACTTTCCAAGGATTCGATAGTACTTCTCGAGCAGGTACGTACACTCGACAAGACACGTCTCAGGGAAAGAATGGGAAACCTTGACAAGTCGGATATGTATAAAATAGATAAAGCCTTATCTGTCAGCTTCGGACTTAACGGACCGGTTACATAAGGTGAAAAAGGTCAGAAAAGAAAATTGAAGAAGATTTATTAAAAAAAGATGCATTCAGGTGACTTCTCAGTCAGATGAATGCATCTTTGTTATTTCAGATCAGAGCTTTATAAACAAATCCGAATTTATAAAGCTTATTTTGATTCCTTTTTAGCCGGCTTCATAAGAAGCATACCGATAGCCATAATCACTGCGAATACAATGAGGTAGAAGAGAACGGGACAGCTGAAGCCTGCGCCTGCTTCCTTAGCAGTGATGTAAGGAATATAGCCGTGTGAGTAAATAGCTGCAATAACCATAAATGCTGAGCCGATGATACCGAATAAGGGTAATACGATTCTTTTCACAACGGGAAGGCTCTTTTCTTTTCTCATAAACTGGACAAACATAGGAATGTAAAGAGCATAAATTGTAATGATGGGAAGCTCTGATGAGTCAAAGCTGAACTTGCCGAACCAGGGTGTGGGAGCAAGGTTTGCGCCGTAGAAGTATACGAGCCATGCTGCTACAACAACAAGACCGATGATACATGAGTTTGAGGGCATACCTGAAGCGGGGTCGATCTGCTGCATAAGCTTCTGCTTGGGGCCCATATTACGAACTGAAATTGAATACATACCGCGGATACATCCGATGAGAAGACCGTTAAGAGTACCAAGGCAGGATACTGCAACGAAAAGGTTAAGAATGTTGCCGAGAACGTTACCGAAAACGTTAACGAATGCGGGAGCTGTACCGTCCTTGATAAGAGTCTGTACTGAAGCACCGCCTGCTACGCCTACGTAGTAGAGAAGATAGATGCCGATAATTATAACGCCGCCTAATACAAGGGCGATGGGAAGGTTTTTCTTTGAATTCTTGATTTCGGAGTTGATTGATGTGGCAAGAATCCAACCTTCATAAGCAAAAGCGGTAGCAACAACAGCACCGAAGAGAGGAGAAATGTCGCCTGAGCTTGTTGCAAAGTTAGAAGCAAGAATCTTTACGGGCTCGTTGTCGAGGTTGTGTGTGCAGCCGTAGATGGTACCTACAACAGCCATAAGAATAAGGGGGATAAGCTTGATGAAGGTTGCACTGATCTGAAGCTTACCTGCAAGCTTTGAGGAGAGTGTGTTTACTGCAAAAACAAAAATAAGAATGAATGCTGCAAGAAGGAAGGTTTCTGAGCCTGTTACGGGGTCACCTGCGAGCTTGAAGTCGGGGTTAACCGAAACAAGGAAGGTGAGGAAATATCTTGCTGTAAGCCATGCAAGAACTGATGTCATTGCGGGTGTGTAGATGGTTGTAGCGAACCAGCCCATAAAGTACGCATACTTGCCGCCGATTGTAGCTTCGGCATAGTCAACAAGGCCGTTAACCTTTTCGTAGCGCTGAGCCATAACGCAGAAAGCAAGAACGCAGAAAATCATAACCACGCCGCCAATGATCCATGCGATAATACCGAGGGGCATATCGCCGTTTGTTTTGTCGAGAATTGCCTGAGCCTTGAAAAATACACCTGAGCCGACAACTGTACCGACAACCATACATATTGCCATCAGCAGGCCGTATTGCTTTTTAAGTCCGTTTCCGTTTTCCATAAGAATACTTCCTTTTTTTATTTTTTTTTAATTATAGCATAACGATTATGAAAAGTAAATAGAAATTTTATTGACTTTGATGTAAAAAAATGATAAAATATCAAAAAAAGAGAGAATGATCTCTATGAGGAGTGTAAACTATGAAAAGAATTATCAGCACATTGCTCGCGATGATTATGATTATGGGCTGTTTTACATGCGGCCTGACAGCACTTGCAGGGGAAGGCTCAAAGCTTGATGACATTCTTAACGATGCAAGTAATATGCAGAATTTCCAGAATTCAATCCTCGGCGGAGGCGTTGGCTTTGATTATTCGGCAAAGGATGCCTATTACGATGTCGACAAGATGATTGAAGACGGTAAGGTAGGCGGTCAGATGCTCGGTATGAGTGTTGACAACCTTTATAACGGTACCGAGCCTCTTTATTGGAAAGACGTTTCCGTATCAAAGGATGATCTTACAATTGCATCGGCAAACATCAATGCATACCTTAAGAGAATTCTCAAGGAAAAGTACGGCAATTTCAAGCTTTTCTCTATGGAAAAGAATCAGTACGGCATACCTCACGCTTCCTATTATGCAACAAAAATTGCTAACTTCCTCGGAAATCTCTTCTATCCCGATTTTGTTGATGTTACTATTTCCTTCGAAGGCACCGAAACCGTTGCTGAGGATGATTTCTATGCCGCTATCGTAAGACAGTCCGGCTTTGCCGAGCTTTTACAGAATAACTGGTGCAATCAGGGCAGTGTCGATTTCAGACCTATGCTTGAAACATGGGGCCTTGTAAGCGAAAACATTCTTGAAAGCGAGTATAAGAGCGGTTACCGTCTCAGTAAGAAGCTTGTTGCCGCTGTAATCAATAAGTTTATATCCGAAGGTCCTGTTGCTGCCTTTATGAGTATACTTCAGGTTTATGTCAGAAGCTACAACACATACCTTTATGATGCAACAGCAGCTCTTTTCAATCTTAAGCTTGCATCAGGTGACGTAACTCTTCCTGAACTTGAATCCTTGCACGAGCTGTTCAATATGGTATTTAACAATAATGATCCTGAGGCTACCGATAAGCTTCAGTTTGTGCAGATGCCTACAGAGCGTTTCGCAAGAGCAGCGGATAAAACAGAGCTTTTCCTCTATGTGATTATGTATTCAAATATCAACGCTCAGTATGAAAATAACAATGCAGTTATTGACGGCTATAAGTCAAAGATTAACTCCGCGGATTTATCCGGAGAGGAAAAGAGCAACATAAACGCAATGATTGATGCTATACTTAAGGGCGATGCCACAGAGCTCGTAAATAAGCTCAGTGACCTTGTTATGCATAATATCAAAGAAACTCCCGATGACTGGTTTAACGCTCTCAAGAGTGCTCTTGCAGCCTTCTTCAAGAAGATTGTTGATTATTTCGACAATATGTTTAAGATTCTTACCGGCGAAAAAGAGCCTCCCAGATGGAACGAAGAAAACTAAAAACATAATCTTAAAAGAGAAGTCTTACCGGCTTCTCTTTTTTATTGGTCTTTAGCAAAGACAAAACCCCCGGTTCTACCGGGGGAATAAAAAAGCTTTAGTAAAAATGGAATGTGGCGAGCAATGGCAAGCCACAAAAACATAGATAAAAAACTTAACCTCCGAGTATAATAGAAATGGTTTGGCAACCGCATTACTAAAATACAAGGAGGTTAAAAACATGTTTAAAAAAGATGGTAACAACGAAATAAAAACATTGTCGCACTCAACATATAGGTGTCAGTATCATATTGTATTTGCGCCAAAATACAGAAGAAAAGAAATATATGGAAAATTGAAAAAAGATATCGGAGAAATAATAAGAAAATTGTGCGAACAAAAAGGTGTAGAAATCATAGAGGCAGAAGCCTGTAAAGACCACATACACCTTTTGGTGTCGATACCACCTTACTTAAGTGTAGCACAATTTATGGGATATCTCAAGGGTAAAAGTACATTAATGATTTTCGACCGACATGCAAATTTGAAATATAAATACGGAAGCCGACATTTTTGGTGTAGAGGGTATTATGTGGATACAGTCGGTCGAAATAAGAAAGTGATAGAAAGTTATATAAAAAATCAGTTAGAAGAAGATTTTGCAAACGACCAGATATCACTCAAAGAATACATAGACCCGTTTACGGGTAACAAGATAAGTAAGCAAAAAAAAAACAGCCGCACGAGAGCGGCTGCTTGAAATAGTAATGCGATGTCAAACCTCTGTGCCGACTTTCAGTCGGAGAGCCAGTAGGCGGCCCTTATAGGGCCTGTGCAAACCACCAGTTCAACTGGTAGTTATGATTGCTGTATTATTCGTATCTTTTTTTCATTTTACCCGCAACATCGGGAAGGTTTGTGATAATGGAGTCAGTGCCCCACTTGATCATATTGTCGATAAGCTCGGGCAGATCAACAGTCCAGGGGTTAACCTTAAGACCTGCTTCGTGAGCCTTATTGATGTAGCTTTTATTAACAAAAATGAAATTGGGATGAACAGCCTCACAGCCGAGTGACTTGACATATGAGAATATCCTCCATGCAACGAAGGGAGTCGTTGGACTGTTGGGACCGTAAAGAAAACCGGTTCGGCAGTTTTTATCAATACGCTTTGCTTCTCTGAGAACATCGGGGCTGAAGGATGAAATAAGAAGCTTATCGAAAAGTCCGTGAGCCTTTGCTGCTTTGATTGTTTCTCTTACAATAGCTGTTCCCTTCTGTTTGGGAGGCTTGATTTCAATATTGATAAGACCGATATCTGAGTTCTCCATAAGCGTAAGGAATTCGTCAAGAGTAGGAAGGGGAGTGCCTTCAAAGCTTTTGCTGAAGTATGAGCCGAAATCATAGCTCTTAAGCTCCTCGAGAGTCATATCGGTAATTTTTCCTTTTCCGTCGGAGGTCTCGTCGATTGTGTAGTTATGACAGATAACAACGTGACCGTCCTTGGTGAGGTGTACGTCTGTTTCAAAGCCATCGACACCTATTTCGAGTGCGTTTTCAAAAGCAGGGATTGTATTCTGAGGGGCATATTTGTTTGCGCCTCTGTGGCTGATAATAAGAGGAGTTGACATCTGTGAATTCACCTTCCGTAATTATTTGACGATTTTGAAAGATTATACCACTTTGTCGTATAAAAATCAATAGGTGTTTGATATTCAGTTGCCTTCACTTAAAAATAGTTCTGACAACATCTGTAACAAAAATTACAATGAAAAATCTGCTAAATTGTACATTGTATTTTTCTATTCTTTTTGCTAAAATGGTATAAATATTTTAAAGGAGATGATTTTTTGGCTAAATTAGACAAGGTCAAAGCTTTAGCCACTGAGATTAAAACTCATTGGAACACACCCGCTGAGGGCAAATACGTCCCTTATAAAGAGTATAAGGATGTATTTTTGGGAGTTGGATTCAACTATGCGGGTTCAAAGGTGTTGGAGTATATCGGATTTGCATCCGCTTGCTTCCTCATTATGCACCACTACCATATCCCGTATCTTACCTTCTCAATCATAGGCATCCTTAATATGCCTCTTGGCTATGTCACCGCACTTATGTGGTGGATCGTTTGTGATAACCTTGGTTTTATTCCGAAGCGCACCGAGAAAAAATTCTACGGTGTTTATGTCGGTATGATGATATTCGGTATATCAACGATTATATTCGACTATTCACTTTTATTTAATCAGGACGGAGCATTCATTAACCTTCTCGACGGACTTGAGGGTATGAACGCAACCGCCTGCTTCAAGACCTTCGGTACTCATTTCCTGTATTCAGGCTGGGTGGGAGCAAGAAACATTTTCTGGCGTAAAAAGCTTCTTCCGAAGTACGGCAGATATAAGTATTCTCTTTATTGTGACGTTGTTCCCAAGTGTGTAATGGTTATCCTTATCGGTTGGCTTCCCGTTTACCAGATTGAAGACGTTGCAACAAGAGTATGGGTTGCAAACCTTCTCTTTGCCATCTACGGCGTATTCGGCTTCGGCAACAGCCTTGAGGAATGCTCAAAGAGAATCAGTCCCAATCCCAAGGAAAGAATTCTTGTGCGTACATATCCCGTTAAGCTTTCACATTTCCTTCAGACAATTATGTTTATTGTAATCACTGCAGTTATCGGCGCACTTCCCAATGAATGGGCAAACCTTGATGTTTACAGATTTGTTGTACCCATTTCCTTCGTTTCACTTGCTTCTCTTACAATGATTTTTGCAAGCAAGACAAAGGAAAGAATACCTCAGCCGCCTATCGAGGAAAAGCCTCAGATCAAGTTCTGGGACGGTATGTTCGGTGTTCTCAGAAATAAGTACCTTCTGGTAAATACCATCGTAGGTCTTATTGATGCTCTCGGAAACGGTATGCTTCCTATAGCTACAATACTTTATTTCTATACCTTCCGTCTGAGCGGTCTTCCCTACAGTCTTCTTACAATTCTTGTTTCCTTTGCAGGTACTCCGCCTGATTTCTTCTCACCTTATTTCCTTAAGAGATTCTCATATAAGCAGATTATGATTTTCTATCAGGTTACAAGAGCCCTCGGTAATGCCGCTATTGCCGCTGCAATGTGGTTTACCGGTGATAATCTTATGCTCTGCGGCACAATCTGTCTTGTAGTTCTCTTCTTTATGGAAATGACAAAGACAATTCCCACTACGGCAGGCCACGATATGGGTGTTAAGATTCACGACTATCAGATGTACCTTTCAGGCGAGCGTCTTGAAAGCTTTGCAGGTCTTTTCGGATGGTTCACAGGACCTATCACATCATTTGTCGGTATGATTATCCCCATCCTTCTTCTCAAGTGGGGCTTCAACAGTAACTGGGAAGTTCTTTTCCTTGATGATGTAAGAAGAAATATTATCGTAATTCCCATCCTTGTTGACGTTGTAGGCTTTACACTTATGACAATTCCCTACTTCTTCTGGGATTACGACGCCAAAAAGCAGAGTATGGTTATGGAAGTACTCAAGCGCCGTGCTGAGGTAACCGAAAAGCAGGCAGCCGAAGAAGGCAAGGCCGTCAGTGGCGGATTTGTAGGTTAAGGAGGGGAACGAAATGAGCAAAAAAGATAATACAAAAGCAAAAACAAGAGTTTCTCAGCTTGAGGCCGAGGTTCATCTTGATATCCCCGATGATGAAATCTGGACATATAAAATTGAAGGCCTTGCAGCACCACACATCAATAAGCCCTTCAAGAACGCAACTGCTAAAAAGATAGCACTTGTGCTTGTTATAATTGTAGCAGTTTCGCTTTCAATGTTCTTCAGTATTTACAGTGTTGTTCGCAGCACAGGACTTGAATTCAGCGAGAATGAAACAGGCTATACCCTTACAAGATACAGCGATACCGAAAAAGTACCTCTTGCTGAAATAGATGTTGACTATGTATTTGAGGTAAAAGACGGTAAGCAGGTTAAAAACACCGATCAGGTTATCACTGAAATCGCAGCCTTTGCTTTTAACGAAAGCCCTGTCAAGGTTGTAAATATCGGTCCCGGTGTTCAGAAGATTGACAATAAGGCGTTCTATTCCTGTTGGTCTCTTGAAAGAATAGAGGTTGACGAAAACAATCCCTACTACTCAGATATTGACGGCGTTCTTTATAATAAGGATCAGACTGTTCTTATGAATTATCCCTGTAATCATGACCAGTATCTCCGCGTGAAGTACGGATATGATATACCCGAGGATCAGAAGCTTGATCCCGAAAAGGATAAGGACGGCAGAGAAGCTCAGGATAAGAAGTATAAAGAGCCCTTCCGCGAAGAAAATGAAGAGGAATACAACAAGCGCTTCAATGATTCTGAGCATACTCTTAAGCAGTACAGAATCGACATTCAGACCTACGTTGTTCCTGCAACGGTTAAGGTTATAAACGAGGTTGCTTTCTCTTACACAAATCTTCAGGAAATCTATCTTCCTGAGGGCCTTGAGGAAATCGGATCCTGCGGATTCTTCAAGCTTCACGAGCCCAGGGATGAGTGGGGTAACACAGATTCACTCAACAATATTTACACCTACACAGCCGATGATTATAACGGTGACGGTGAAACAAAAACAAGATTCACCTCAAAGGAAGCTCTCGGTGAGATTTATCTCTCTCTTCCCGAAGGACTTACATCCATCGGCTCTGACGCATTCAGCTACAACAAGGAGCTTAATTACATCTTTGTTCCTTCAAGCGTAACCTTTATAGGACACCACGCCTTCTATTGGGATTGTGCACATAAGGGTGAAAACATAGTTTACACTCCCTTGTCAGAATCCGAGTTTGACGAGAAGGTAGATGCAGGTGACCAGTGGAGACCTCAGTGTGATACCGGTCTTTTCAAAAAGAGCGTTGTCATAAACTACTCAGCCGAGAGACAGGCAATGCCTGAAGCTAAGTAAATTTATATCCGACAGTACTTTGCGTATTGTCGGATTGTTTTTTTCTTTTTTGTGTAAAACAGTTGACCTTTTATTTGTTTTTATGTTAAAATAATGTGAAATATTGTAGTAAAAGGAGAGTTTCCTATGAGCAGAGCCACTTACTTACAAAAAATAATACACCGCATATCCTTGCTTATGTTTATAATGGTGACAATTGCAGGTTGGTTTAACATAAGCGCTGATAATGTACTTATGAGATTTAACACTCTTTGTACAGAGCAGGAAATCACAGGTTGGGGTACATCTGCTGCCTGGTGGGCACAGATTGCCGGAAACAGTGAAAACGCTGAGGAGCTTGCAAAGCTTCTTTATTCAGAGGAGGGTCTCGGTCTCAATATTTACCGTTATAATGTCGGTGGCGGTGAAAAGGATAATCCTGACACAAGACTTCCCGGTAACGAGTGGAGAGCAACAGAAAGCTTCCTTGTTTATAATGAGGAAACAGGTGAATATGAATATGATTGGACTCAGGATGCAGCAGCACAGAAAATGCTTGATTTAAGTCTCAGCTACGGTTGCATTGATACTGTTGTGCTTTTTGCAAATTCTCCCCACTATTCGATGACAGAATCAGGCTCAGCGGCAGGCAGTTATGATGAGAATACCTGTAATCTCAAGGACGGCTGTGCTGATGATTTTGCTGAGTATATGTGCGATATTGCGGAATATTTCATTGGTAAGGGCGTACCCGTTAAGTATATCAGCCCCATCAATGAGCCTCAGTGGACTTGGGGTGGCGGCTGGGTAGGCCAGGAAGGCTGTCATTATGAGCTTGAGGATATTATTGAGGTAGGCGAGGCGTTTGCCGCTGAAATAAAGGAAAGAGAGCTTGATGTTAAGCTTTCGCTTGCTGAAAGCGGTTGTGTCAGTGACGATACAATGGATTATATCGATGCTATTGCTGAAAATGATGCAATTATGGATGTTCTCGGCACATATGCATACCACAGCTATTGGACAGACGATATTGCCTATAAATATGCTTTCGGAGAATATATGAAGAAGAACTACGGCGATATTGAGCTTGAAATGAGTGAGTGGTGTGAGCTTCCTAATGAGCACAAAATTGACGAAATCGAAGCTGCAGTTATTATGGCTCGCGAAATCAGTGAGGATATAAGCCTTACCGGTGTTAACAGCTGGACATCTTGGATTGCAGTTAACGACGGTATGTATAATGCTGACAGTATGATCGGTGCTAACGGTGATTGCTCTGAATTTGTAGTCGGCAAGAGATATTATGCAATGGCACATTTTACAAAGTTTGTTCCCGTTGGAAGTAAAGCCATCAGCTTTGATGTCAGCAACGCAGATATTTCCGTTGAGGAAGCTTGGTGGGATAATGTAGTTGACGGAAAAGCTTATGACCATTACATTATTGAAAACAGAATGAATGTTTCAGCTTTCAAGACACCTGACGGAAACTATGTTGCTGTTATAGTCAATAACGGAGAAGCAAAGGAAATCACCTACGTAATGCCCGGATATACTACTAAGGTTTACGTTACTGATGCAGAGAGAAATCTTGAGCTTGTTGAAGATGGCTGGAAAGCAGTAAGCAATGTAGAAATACCCGAAAAGAGTATTGTTACTGTTGTGTTTGAGCCTCTTATCTGAAGGTAAGTGAGTCTATGAATATACTTCATTTAAAATATGCGACCGAAATCGCTAAAACAAAATCCATCAGCAAGGCGGCAGAAAATCTCTATATGGGTCAGCCCAATCTCAGCCGAGCAATAAAGGAGCTTGAGGAGCATATAGGTATAACTATCTTCAAGCGTACCTCAAAGGGAATCACGGTTACAGATGACGGCGAGGAGTTTCTGCGCTACGCCCGACGCATTATT
>JAZULG010000213.1:0-3187 GCA_045603005.1 Acutalibacteraceae bacterium | reverse complement strand
TTTTGTGTTTGTGATTTTATCTTTTCTTTTAACGGGTAACGTATTGTTGCCCGTTATTTTTTTGCATTTTTATTCGAAAATATATTGAAAAACCGTATATTATTTATTATAATATAAGTTAAAGAAATTTTATGCAGTATGCGTACTTATCTGCAGTGTTCTGTTATGTATCAGTACGACATACCGAAAGGAGCAAAAACCCGATGAAACATCTTTTAAAACTTCTCGACTGGTCAAGCGAGGAAATCCTTGACTGTCTCGACCTTGCCGATAAGCTTAAGGCTGAAAAAAAGGCAGGTATAAAGCATCATATCCTTGAGGGTAAGACTCTCGGTATGATTTTCCAGAAATCCTCAACAAGAACAAGAGTATCCTTTGAAGTTGGTATGTATGACCTCGGCGGTACACCTCTTTTCCTTTCCTCGAAAGATCTTCAGATAGGCAGAGGTGAGCCTGTTCAGGATACGGCAAGAGTGCTTTCACGTTTTCTTGACGGTATTATGATCAGAACCTTTGATCAGCAGGAGGTTGAGGATCTTGCAAAGTTCGGCTCAATTCCCATAATCAACGGTCTGACAGATTTCTGTCATCCCTGCCAGGTACTCGCAGACCTGCAGACAATCCGTGAATACAAGGGAAAGGATTTGAAGGGAAAGAAGCTCTGCTATATAGGTGACGGAAACAATATGGCAAACAGCCTTATAGTCGGCTGTATCAAGGTCGGTATGAAGGTAGCAATTGCCTGCCCGAAGGGTTATGAGCCTGATGACGATGTTGTTGCCTGGGCAAAGGAAAACGGAGAGCTTCTTGTTACTGAAGATATTCTTGAGGCCGCAAAGGGTGCAGATGTACTCTACACTGATGTTTGGGCATCAATGGGGCAGGAGAGCGAAGCAGCGAAAAGACAGCGCATTTTTAAAAATTATCAGATTAACGATGATGCGGTTAATGCTGCCAACGAGGGTGTAATGGTGCTTCACTGTTTACCTGCTCACAGAGGTGAGGAAATCACCGATAAGGTACTTGAGGAGCACGCTGCCGAGATTTTTGACGAAGCAGAAAACCGTCTTCACGCTCAGAAGGCAGTACTTGTTAAGTGCTTTACTGAATAATACCGGTAAACGGTCAATAATGAAACCAGATTCCTGAAACACTTTTATCAGGAAGTATCATATAAAGAAAGGAAACTTCACGCTTTGACGTGAACAAGGTTATAAGAATGAAAAAACGTTATTTGGTCCTTCAGGACGGAACAGTATTTGAAGGCTATGCCTTCGGTGCCGACAAGTGTGCGGTGGGTGAGCTTATATTTTCAACAAATGTAGTGGGATACATTGAGACTCTCACAGATCCCTGCTACT
This sequence comes from Acutalibacteraceae bacterium, assembly GCA_045603005.1. Classification (GTDB taxonomy): domain Bacteria; phylum Bacillota; class Clostridia; order Oscillospirales; family Acutalibacteraceae; genus UBA6857. The sequence goes on along the minus strand of JAZULG010000213.1, from coordinate 1,826 downwards.
TCGGTCAGATTCTTGTTCAGACCTTCCCTATGATGGGTAACTACGGCATAATTGAGTCTGACTTTATCGGTGAGCCTGCTTTAAGCGGATATGTTGTAAGAGAATATTGTGACTATCCTTCAAACTTCAGATGTGAATATGACCTTGATACCTTCCTTAAAAATAAGAATATTCCCGGTATTTACGGCGTAGATACCCGTGAAATAACAACAATCATCAGAGATAAGGGCGTTATGAATGCGGCTCTGTGTGATGAAATTCCCGCTGATTTAAAGTCAATCGCAGACTTTAAGATTGTCGATGCGGTCAAGAGCACATCAGCCTCAGCGGTGAGCGTGTATGCGCCCAAGGGTGAGGTCAAGGGCGGTATTGCAGTGCTCGACTTGGGCTCAAGCAAGAATATCGAAGTAGCACTTATGGATAAGGGATACAAGGTTACCGTACTTCCCTATAACAGTAAGGCTGAGGATATCCTTGCTACCGGTGCAAAGGTGCTTTTCATTACGGAAGGTCCCGGAAACCCTGCAGAAATCGCAGAGGTTGCACAGGAGCTCGGAAAGCTCAGCGGTAAAATGGCAATCGTCGGTGCAGGTCTCGGTCATCAGCTTATGGCTATGGCACACGGAGCTGAAATTATGAAGCTTCATCACGGTCATCACGGCGGAAATCAGCCTTCAAAGGTTGTAGGTACTCAGCGTACTCTTATTACAAGCCAGAACTTCAATTATGCTGTCAAAGCCGAAACTCTTAAAGATGGTACAGTAACTCATAAGGATATGAACGACGGTGTTTGTGAAGGAATAAGATACAGCGACAGAGAGTTTTCTTATCAATTCTCACCTGCACAGGAGCAGGTTGTTGCAATACTTTCGGAATTAGCATAAGGAGGAGTTAAATATGCCGCTTGATAAAAACATAAAAAAAGTTCTCGTTATCGGCTCAGGACCTATCGTAATCGGTCAGGCTGCCGAATTTGACTATGCAGGCGCTCAGGCTTGCCGTGTGCTTAAGGAAGCAGGTGTAAACGTTGTTCTTGTTAACTCCAACCCTGCAACTATTATGACAGATAAGGCTCTTGCTGATGAAATCTATCTTGAGCCCCTCACAACCGAGACAGTTAAAAGAATTATCGAAATCGAAAAGCCTGATTCACTTCTTGCAGGTCTCGGCGGTCAGGTTGGTCTTACCCTTGCTATGAAGCTGTGGAAGGAAAACTTCCTTCAGACTCACGGTGTAAGACTTATCGGTACAGACGTTGAAGCTATCGACAAGGCAGAGGACAGACTTCTTTTCCGTAACACTATGGAAGAAATCGGTCAGCCCTGCATTCCCTCAGATATTTCAAACGATATCGAAACCTCAGTTGAAATAGCAAACAGAATCGGTTATCCCGTTATTATCCGTCCTGCGTTTACCCTTGGCGGTGCAGGCGGCGGTGTTGCATATAACGAAGAAGATCTGCGCCTTGTTGCAAAGACAGGTCTTGATGCTTCACCTATCACACAGATTCTTGTTGAACGCTACATCAAGGGTTGGAAGGAAATCGAATTTGAGACAATGCGTGACAGCGCAGGCAACGCAATTGCTATCTGCTCAATGGAAAACTTCGACCCGGTCGGTGTTCATACAGGTGACAGTATCGTTGCAGCACCCGCTCTTTCACTTAAGCCCGAAGAGCTTGAAATGCTCCGTCAGGCATCACTCAAAATCGTTGATGCTCTCGGTATTATCGGCGGCTGTAACTGCCAGTTTGCTCTTGAACCCAACAGCATGAACTATGCAGTTATTGAAGTAAACCCCAGAGTTTCACGTTCATCAGCTCTTGC
>JAZULG010000212.1:0-5725 GCA_045603005.1 Acutalibacteraceae bacterium | reverse complement strand
TAGCGTAACTTTATTAAAGCGAATTGAAAATGTAAATTATATTAAGGAATAAAAAAAGGATTGCAGATTAAATTTAAAATTTCTGCAATCTTTTTTTATTTATATAAAATATATTAATAAATTCGGGTTTGTCGGGGTGCTTGATTTTAAATGACAAGGTAGGTGACGGGTCACCCGTCCCGTCAAAAATAGCACAAACGCGGTTCGGGAAACCCGAACCCTACGATGTAATTTAATATGGGTACGTAGGGGTAGATATCATTTGCCCGTTGATTTTGAACGGTTTTATCGGGAACATAATATGTTACCCTACTCACACGTTCAAATCTGTTTTGTAGGGCACGGTGCTTGCAACGTTCCGTATTTCTGCGTAAATCCACGGTGTGTCGACAAGCACCACACCCTACATGCTTCATCAAAATCAGGCATTACAAATCCGGCAGTGCAGTCCCTCACAACTATTCGTTATTATCTCTTTTCTGTTATCTGCAAAGGTGTAACCTTTGTTTAATAAATCTGAATTTTTTATTTATATAAAATAAAGCAATAACTCTCAAAAGAAAGTTACTGCTTTTATTGTTTTATCTTATTTTATTTAATAATATCTGTGCCCATGTAAGGAACAAGCACTTCGGGAATTGTTACTGTGCCGTCTTCGTTCTGGAAGTTTTCAAGAATTGCCGCAACTGTTCTGCCGACTGCAACGCCTGAGCCGTTGAGTGTATGAACGAGCTGTGCCTTTGCCTTCTGATTCTTCTTGAATCTGATTGCTGCACGACGTGCCTGGAAGTCTTCAAAGTTTGAGCAGGAAGAAATCTCAACATATCTGCCGTAAGAAGGCATCCATACTTCGATATCATAAGTTTTAGCTGATGAGAAGCCGATGTCACCTGTTGAGAGGCATACAACTCTGTGAGGAAGACCGAGAAGTCTGAGAACTCTTTCTGCATCATTTGTAAGCTTTTCGAGCTCATCGTATGATGTTTCGGGATCAACAAACTTAACAAGCTCAACCTTGTTGAACTGATGCTGACGGATAAGACCTCTTGTGTCACGGCCTGCTGAACCTGCTTCTGCACGGAAACAAGCTGAATATGCACAATAGCTGATCGGAAGCTTGCTGCCGTCGAGAATTTCATCTCTGTGCATATTTGTAACGGGAACCTCTGCTGTCGGAATGAGGAAGAAATCGTCAGTTGTCTTGAATGCATCCTCTTCAAACTTCGGAAGCTGGCCTGTACCTGACATTGATGCACGGTTTACAAGATACGGAGGAAGAACCTCTGTATATCCGTTTTCTGTGTGAGTGTTAAGGAAGAAGCTGATGATAGCTCTTTCAAGTCTTGCACCGAGTCCTTTGTAGAAATGGAAGCGTGTGCCTGTTACCTTCGCTGCTGTTTCCGGATCGAGGATACCGAGGTCAGCACCGATATCCCAGTGTGCCTTAGGCTCAAAACCGAAATCTCTCGGCTCACCGTAACGGCGGATTTCTACATTCTCGCTGTCATCCTTACCGAGAGGAACGCTCGGATTGGGAACATTCGGGAATTCGTACATAATTGTCTTCTGTTTCTTGTCAAGCTCAGCAATTGCTGCATCGTTTGCCTTGACCTTTTCCTTGATCTCGTTCATACGAGCCATAATTTCAGAAATGTCGCCGCCTGCCTTCTTGATCTGAGGAATCTGCTTACTTGCAGCGTTCTGCTCCTGCTTCATTGCATCTGTAATCTGCATAAGCTCACGGCGCTGTACGTCAATTGCAAGAACCTCGTCAACAAGAGCATCCATATCTTTATTTCTGGACTTCATCGCAGCCTTGACCATTTCGGGATTTTCTCTAATTAGTTTGATATCTAACATTTATTATCACTCCTGATAAATAATTATTTTCCGTAGTTTTCAAGTTTCATAGCAAGACTCTTGAGGTCAGATTCGTCAAAAAATTCAATTTCAAGAACTCCTGAACCCTTCTTGCCGTTTTCTTTTATTTTAACCTTTCTGCCAAGGTTATTTACAAGAGCAAGCTCAACCTCGCTGAAGAACTTTTCTCTCTTCTTTTTCTCTTTCGGTTTCGGCGGTGTTTTCTTTGACTCCTTTACAAGAGCTTCAATCTGCCGTACCGAAATGTCTTCCTTAATTATAAGTGAAGCAACCTCGAGCATTTCTTCCTTTGTGCTGAAGCCGAGCAACGCACGTGCATGACCTGCCGAGATAACATTGTTCTTAACCATTTCCTGAATTTCTTCCGGAAGCTTAAGAAGTCTCAATGCATTTGCGACCGCAGGACGTGATTTGCCAACCTTTTCAGCAACCTGCTCCTGAGTAATTTTGAGCTCCTGCATCATATAAGCATAGCCGAGTGCTTCTTCAAGCGGATTGAGGTCTTCACGCTGAAGGTTCTCAACCATTGCAATTTCAATAACTTCCTCATCGGTCAGCTCCTTGATTATAACGGGAACCTCGCTGAGCCCTGCAATTCTTGCGGCGCGCCAACGTCTCTCACCTGCTACAAGCTGGTAGCTTCCGTTAGAAAGAGGTCTTACAACAAGCGGCTGAAGAATGCCGTGCTGAGCAATACTGTCAGCAAGTTCAGCAAGAGCTTTTTCGTCAAATATCTTACGGGGCTGATCATGATTAGGCTCAATTTCCATTATCTTGAGCTTATTCGCAGAAGCTGTAATTTCTTCTACGGAATTATCAACGAAAAGAGATTCAAGTCCCCTGCCCAGACCGTTTCTTTTTGCTGCCATTTATTTTACCTCCTTGCCATTCATTTTAAGAAATTCAATTGCAAGTGCATCATAAGCCAACGCACCCTTTGAATTTTTATCGTAATATGCAATCGGCAGACCGTAGCTCGGAGCTTCGGAAAGCTTTACGTTACGAGGAATAACCGATGCATAAACTTTTCGTGGGAAAAACTTCTTTAATTCGTCCACAACCTGATGCGTAAGGTTGAGTCTGCCGTCAAACATCGTTAGAAGAACACCTTCAACATCTATAAGTGGATTATAAAGCCTCTTTACCTGGCGGATTGTTGCCATAAGCTGTGAAAGACCTTCAAGTGCATAATATTCGCACTGAATAGGCACAAGTACCGTATCTGCCGCACAAAGTGCATTAAGAGTAAGAAGTCCGAGTGACGGCGGACAGTCAAGGAAAATGAAGTCAAAGCTGTCCTTTATAAGTGCAAGTGAATTTTTAAGCTTGGATTCACGTCTTGTCATATCGACGAGCTCAAGCTCTGCACCTGCAAGATTCATACTTGAAGGTAGCACCCAGAGGTTGTCAAACTCAGTTTTTATCATCACCTTTTCGATAAGCATTGAATTTATAAGCACATCATAGGATGAAATCTTCAATTCACGCTTATTTACTCCGAGACCGCTTGTAGCATTACCCTGAGGGTCTATATCAACAAGAAGAACCTTATATCCCTTTGCCGCAATTGATGCAGCAAGGTTTACGGTTGATGTAGTTTTACCTACACCGCCTTTCTGATTAACAACTGCAATCGTTTTAGCCATATTTATACTTCTCCATAAAAATTTCTGAAAATCATTATATCACAAATAAAAATGAAATAAAAGTATATATAAAGAAAATTTCTGAAAAACATCAATGTTTCACGTGAAACATTAAAAAAGAACAGGTCTCCCCTGTTCTTATAATATATTATGATACCGGTTTTTTGATTTTTACCGTATATTCTATGTATTCGTCGGTTTCATTTTTGCTAGACTTGGCATTTATGCCGCTTTTCCGCATAGTTGTAACGGCGTGGTTGAGTGTGTTTATAAATATGCGTATATCCTTAAAAACCATTACCCTTTTACCCTTCGGTTCTTTTTCGTGAGATTTAGTCAGAATGTCGCAGATTAACTGCTCTGTAGCACTGACAGTCAGCCCCTGCTCTGCAATCTCATCCAGAACCTTTTCCATAAGTGCTGTTGTCGGCAATCTGAGCAAAGCACGTGCATGACGTTCAGAAAGACCGTACAAGGTTATGTTATACCGTATTTCATCAGGAAGTCTTAATATACGGAGCTTATTTGACAGTGCAGACTGTGATTTACCGAGCTTCTTTGCCAGTTCTTCCTGAGATATACCGAAACCCTTAATAAGTCTCTCTATTGCCATAGCTTCTTCAAAGAAATGAAGGTTTTCCCTTTGCAGGTTTTCTATTACTGCAAGAAGTGCAGACTTTTCATCGTTTATATCTATTATAATGGACGGAATGGCTGAAAGTCCTGCCATCTTACAGGCACGGAGTCTTCTTTCGCCTGAAATGAGCTCAAATCTACCGTTTTCCAGCCTTCTTACAGTTATCGGCTGTAAAAGTCCGTTATGATGTATGCTTTCGGCAAGTCCTTCAAGATCATCCCAGTTAAAACTCTTCCTCGGCTGGTGCGGATTAGGTTGAATCATTCTTGCAGGAATAAGCACTACTTCATTGCTCTTTTTAAATTTGTTGCGGTCTTTAAGCATAAAAAACCTCCCTATATGATAACCAAATATAATTTAGCACCATTAAGAGAGGTTGTCCAATACTTTTCATCTGCAGAAAAGTCTGTATTCTGATGTCTTTCTACATTATGTAAGAGGTTTTTTTGAAATCTGTGCCGAAGCACGTGGATATTTTGGCGGAGTTTGCGATATTTTCTTTGTAACAATAATGCATCTTTCACCGCAATTATCAATATCAAGGTGGCAGACCTTGTCAACGCTGCCGCCAAGCAGCTTTATTGCACTTTTAGCTGAGTCAAGCTCCTCGTCAGCTTTTGCAGCCTTCATGGGAGCAAAAACACCGCCAACCTTAACAAAAGGCATACAATACTCACTCAGAGTGTTCATATTGGCTACGGCACGAGCCGTTACAAGGTCAAACTGTTCACGGTACTTCTTATCTTTACCTGCAAGCTCAGCACGGGAATGAAGAATTTCTGCTTCAAGTCCGATTTCGGCAAGAACATCTGCAATAAAGTTAAGACGCTTGTTTGTACCGTCCATAAGTGTGATTTTTATATCAGGACGGGCAATCAGCAATACAACACCGGGAAAACCTGCACCTGTGCCGACATCAATTACTTTTGCACCTTCCTTAAGCTCCACAACGGTCAGGAGACTGAGTGAATCCACGAAATGCTTGTAAAGAACCTCATCAGGTTCGGTGATTGCCGTAAGGTTAAGTGTCTTATTTGTTTCTATGAGCATTTCAGCATACTTATCGAGTCTGTTGAGAACTGTATCGTCAAGCTCAATGCCGATTTTAGCTGATTCTTCTTTTAAAAGAGCTTTATTTATCATTTCTGCACTCCTTTTCAAGATAAATAAGCAATACACTGATATCCGACGGGCTGACACCTGAAATTCTTGAAGCCTGACCGATGTTGTGAGGTCTTATCTTGGAAAGCTTCTCTCTGGCTTCAAGGCGGAGACCGTGGATTGAGTTATAATCCGTATCCTCGGGAAGCTTTTTGACTTCAAGACGGTGCATCTCGTCAACCTGAGCCTGCTGACGTCTTATATAACCCTCATATTTGATATCAATTTCAACCTGCTCAAATATTTCAAAGGGGAGGGGAGGACGCTGAGTGTCAAACTCAGTCAGAAGCTCATAATTGAGCTGAGGACGTTTGAGAAGCTCGGAGAGGCGGACACCTGTGTTAAGCGGTGATGTTTCACGTGAAACAAGAAGCTCATTTATAGCATCCGACGGTGAAAT
>JAZULG010000211.1:0-37949 GCA_045603005.1 Acutalibacteraceae bacterium | reverse complement strand
GCATCGAAGATGCAAACCTTAGACTTGCCTCTCCTGAAAGGAGAGGTGGCGGATGTGTCAACATCCGTCGGAGAGGTTCTGCGCATTGCGAATTGCGCAATCGCGAATTGTCATCCGTTCTGCTCATCAAGGCTGAGATAGAAGGCAGGGATAAACTCCTCAAGGAAGGTATCCGCCTCGGGAAGTGCCATATCCCTGACGGACCTTTCGGTGCTTTCGAGAGCCTTGCCGAATTCGGTGTTGCCCGCCTTCTGCTCCTCTATACATTTAATAAGAGCGGAAAGCTTATCGGCAGCTTTTACAAGTCTCCACAGCTCAATATCCTCTTCCCTTTTAAAGAAAGCGCTCTCATAATGTACTCTTATATCCTCGGGAAGCATTGAAAGAAGCTTTTCGCTTGCCATATCCTCAACGGCAAGGTAGGCCTTTTTCATTTCCTCACTGTGATACTTCACAGGGGTAGGCATATCCCCCGTGATAATCTCGGGCATATCGTGGTAAAGACCGAGAAAGGCGGCTCTGTCGGCATTGTAGCTCTTGCCGAAGCGTACGTTTCCGATTATGCAAAGCGCGTGGGCAATCGCCGCAACGTCATTACTGTGCTGGCTTATGTTTTCACTTACGGTGTTTCTCATAAGAGCCCAACGGTTTATATATTTCATTCTGCCGTGCATGGCAAAAAAATTGTAGCTCATAGTTTTTCTCCTGATTTACAAGATAGGGCTGTTGCATTAAGATGCAGAAGGCGTTTTCTTCACCCCGAAGGCGTATGCTTATCTCCGAGCGGGTGAAAAAACGTCTGAAAAAGCAAAATCGAATACAGAACACAAAAATCTGCACAAATAAAATATTAAGCAGATATTTTAAGTATAATCAACCTTGAAAATATCTGCTTTTTGTTTTGCTTTTTGGTCTGCGCTTAATGCGGCAGTCCTTTAGATAATGTCGCCTTCCATACCGGGTACGCAGGATGCTGCGTTGCTTTCGTCTGTGTCGATGTGCATTGCAAGTGCATAAGAAGGACTTACTCTTACAATAACGTCACCGAAGATAAGCTCTCTGCCGTTGGACTCGATCTTAACGTTAACAATCTGCTTGTCTGCAAGACCGTACTTCTCAGCGTCCGCAGGAGTCATATGGATATGTCTCTTTGCAACGATAACACCCTTGCTGAGCTCAACCTCACCCTTGGGACCTACAAGCTTGCAGGGACCGCTTTCTGCAAGGTCACCGCTTTCACGGATGGGAGCCTTAACACCGATTGAACGTGCATCACCTGCGGAAAGCTCAACCTGAGTTTCGGGACGTACGGGGCCGAGAATGGAAACGCCGGGGAAGGAGCCCTTGGGGCCGATTACCTGTACTCTTTCCTCACAAGCGTACTGACCGGGCTGTGAAAGGTCCTTCTTCTTTGTAAGCTCGTAGCCTTCACCGAAAAGAATGTCAAGGTCCTCTCTGCTTACATGGACGTGTCTTGCTGATGTTTCAACTAAAACGGGTCTGTTCATTATATTAACCTCCAAAGAATTATTTACCCGAGTATTTTACAACATATTTAATTTAAATTCAACAGAGAAATTGAAAAATTCTGAAAATGTGATAAAATATATGTCAGGTGCAGTTATACTGCAAGGTGCTGCTATGAGTAGTCAGGAGTCAGGATGCCCTTCGGGCATTTAAACAAATAAGTGAGGCGATAATATGTCACAGCTTGAAAATATAAAAAAAGAATGTCTCGGCTGTAACGCCTGCCCCCTGCGTGCGGGTGCAAGGCAGGTAGTTTTCGGCGTCGGCAACGAAAATGCCCGTATTATGTTTGTCGGCGAAGGTCCCGGCGAGCAGGAGGATATACAAGGTGAGCCCTTCGTAGGCAAAAGCGGTCAGCTCCTCGATAAATACCTTGAGCTTATCGGTCTTGACCGCAAGGAAAACATATATATTGCCAACATTGTAAAGTGCAGGCCCGAAAATAACCGCGACCCCAAGGAAGAGGAGCAGACCGTCTGCATCGAATGGCTGCGCCGTCAGGTACGTGAAATAAAACCGAAAATTATAGTATGTCTCGGAAGAATTGCGGCTCAGAGGCTTATCTCCCCCGATTTCAGGGTAACTTCTCTGCACGGACAGTTTTTTGAAAAGGGCGGAATCCTTTTTATGGGCACCTTTCACCCCTCAGCTCTTCTCAGGTATGAAACGAACAAGCCGCTTGCCCTGAGCGATTTTCAGGCACTCAGAGAAAAAGCAAAAGAGCTTGACATACTTTAAAATCACCTTTACCCATATCCCACGGTACATCACACTATATCACAGTGATAATATTGTTTAGTAAGTCTATTAGCAAAAATGCTCTCTTCCCTTGTGTTTTTGTAAAGAATAACAAATCTTAGAAAATGTTTTAAAAAAAGGTTGAAAAATTCTGTAAAATCGGGTAATATATTAAAGGTTAATTTTTAATTTCAAAAAAAACTTTTTTGGAGGTAAATTATTATGTCAGTAAAAGTTGCAATCAATGGTTTCGGTCGTATCGGTCGTCTTGCTTTCCGTCAGATGTTCGGTGCAGAAGGTTATGAAGTTGTTGCTATCAACGACCTCACAAAGCCCTCAATGCTCGCTAACCTTCTCAAGTATGACACCGCTCAGGGCGGCTACTGCGGTAAGCTCGGTGAAAACCTTCACACAGTTTCAGCAGACGACGAAGCAGGTACAATCACAGTAGACGGCAAGACTCTTAAGATCTATGCTATGGCTAACGCTGCAGAACTCCCCTGGGGTGAAATCGGTGTTGACGTTGTTCTCGAATGCACAGGCTTCTACTGCTCAAAGGCAAAGAGCCAGGCTCACATCGATGCAGGTGCTAAGAAGGTAGTTATCTCTGCTCCCGCAGGCAACGACCTCAAGACAATCGTTTACTCAGTTAACGAAAACACTCTTACAGCTGAAGATACAATCATCTCCGCTGCTTCCTGCACAACAAACTGCCTTGCTCCCATGGCTAAGGCTCTCAACGATTACGCTGCTATCCAGAGCGGTATCATGGCAACAATCCACGCTTACACAGGCGATCAGATGATCCTTGACGGTCCTCACAGAAAGGGCGATATGAGAAGAGCTCGCGCAGGCGCTGCAAACATCGTTCCCAACTCAACAGGTGCTGCTAAGGCTATCGGTCTTGTTATCCCCGAGCTCAACGGCAAGCTTATCGGTGCTGCTCAGAGAGTTCCCGTTCCCACAGGCTCAACAACAATCCTTACAGCTGTTGTTAAGGGCGACGACGTAACAGTTGACGGCATCAACGCTGCTATGAAGGCTGCTGCTTCAGAATCCTTCGGCTACAACGAGGATCCCATCGTTTCTTCAGACGTTATCGGCATGAAGTACGGCTCACTCTTCGATGCAACTCAGACAATGGTTGCTAAGATCGCTGACGGTCTCTATGAGGTTCAGGTTGTTTCATGGTATGACAACGAAAACTCATACACAAGCCAGATGGTTCGTACAATCAAGTACTTCGCAGAGCTTGCATAAGTTATTTGACTGATACAAAAAGGGTTGTGTCCTCGCGGGCACAACCCTTCAGTTTTTATTTTACACCATACTGCCGCACCATGGGCACACTCCGTTCTCATCGAGCTTTTCATAATCAACAATGTTTCTGCAATTCGGACATTTTTTAAGCCTTTTATTTGAAGCAAATTCTTTTGCCCGTTCTTTGGAAGCCTCTGCGTCTCTGTCTTTTATATCGCTTTCTCTTTTTCTCTCCAAATCAGCAAGATATTTAAGGTAAGCCGTCGACTTTTCACTGTTTTTCACAAGAGTGCCGAAGCCGTAGAGGAAGAAGGAGCCGGTCCAGGAAATAACAGGTCCCAATACTAAATAGCACAACGCGATAAAGACGTCTTCACCCAGAGTGAACATCCCCATTATGAAAGAAAAAATAATCCCCATCCAGCACAAAACTCTTGCAAGAGCCTTTATCTTCTCTCCGATATTTTCAAACATGAAATCACTCCTTTTAACATAAAATAGCACAACTCGTGTAAAAAGTAAAGAAAAATATTCTCCTCGACAAAATTCCCTATATTTCCTCTACCACGTGTTGTATCATAAAGTCGAAACAACCACAAGTGATAGTTGTTTTGTAATATTACACCATAAAGGAGTGCATTCAGATGAAATTAAAGACAGAACTTGTTTTATTGTCACTAAAAATGATTTTGACAGGATTTATTGCAGAATATGTAAAAAAGTGTTTGCTCCGTCTGATTTTTTCTGACAAGAAAAAAAGGCTTTATCTTATGCTTATTCTTGAACAAATTCTTTGGCGTGCCAGACTCAGCTTTGAAAACGCCGAAAAAACATATATAATCCTCTTTCATCACAAAAAGGGACTATTGCTCACGCAGTAGTCCCTTTTCATTCATCTTGTTATCAATAGTTTTCCTTACGTACCTCGAAGTAGCTCTGAGGATGAGCGCATACGGGACAGATTTCGGGAGCCTTCTTGCCCATTACGAGATGTCCGCAGTTACGGCATTCCCACATTGTCTCTTCACTCTTTTCAAATACCTTCTGCATTTCGACATTTGAAAGAAGTGCGCGGTATCTTTCCTCGTGAGTCTTTTCAATAGCTGCTACCATTCTGAACTTTGCTGCAAGCTCTGTGAAGCCTTCCTCTTCGGCATCCTTTGCAAAGCGGTCATACATATCTGTCCACTCGTAGTTTTCGCCTGCTGCGGCTGCTGCAAGATTTTCTGCAGTGTTGCCGAGCTCACCGAGAGCCTTGAACCAAAGCTTTGCGTGTTCCTTTTCGTTGTTTGCAGTTGCCTCAAAAATAGCCGCAATCTGCTGATAGCCTTCTTTTTTTGCTACAGAAGCAAAGTATGTGTATTTGTTTCTTGCCTGCGATTCGCCTGCAAATGCTTCCATGAGATTTTTTTCGGTTTTTGAGCCTTTGAGTTCCATAAATATTCCTCCGTATCTTAAAATAGTTTTTACTTCTGCTTTACTTTATCACTTTTTAAAATTTTTGTCAACCCAAAATCATCTTATACACCGTACCGAAAAAAATAAAGAGTTGACAAAAAAATATTTTATGGCTATCATTTAATTAAATGCTGTTTTGTGCATCTTACAGACAAAAAAACAGGAGGTATCTATGAACTTAATAATTTCCGCTTCAAGATATATCCTTCCTTTTCTCGGAATAGTACTGCTTTCAAAATGCATACTCACCCTGCTTCTCGGTCACCCCAAGGAAAAAATATATGCCTACATAACCGATATGAACACGGGAGAGAGACATCCTCTTAATATGTGGGAGACCTCAATCGGCAGAAGCAGCTCAAGCGATATTGTAATACGCTACCCTTCCATATCCCGTTCCCATGCAGTGCTTTCAAGAAGGATAGACGGTTGGTATATATATGACCTTAATTCAAAGCACGGAATCAGAATAAACGGAAACCGCGTAAACGAAAGCGGCACTCTCGCAAACGGCGACAGAATTACCTTCGCCAATGTAGACTTCCGCTTTGAAATAATCGACGACCCGGTACAGAAAGCCGGTAAAAAGACGAGAAAGGGCACCGTCACAGCCTCACCCATCCCGCAAAGCTCCAATGCTCCCCGGGATTTCTATGCCCATCCGAGAATGATAAATCCCCGTACCGGTGAAGTATTTATGCTCGTCGGAAATCACGTTACAATCGGCGCCGCACCGAAAAGCGACATCCGACTTTCAGGAAAAGGCGTCTCCCGAAGTCATTGTGAGCTTGTGCTTTATGAGGACGGCTGGGCAATAAACGATTTACATTCAACAAACGGTACCTTCCTCAACGGAAGAAAAACCGCTCAGCCTCAGCTTCTTTTTGACGGAGATGTCATAGTTCTCGGCACAGAGATGCTCAATTTCAGAACAAGGAGGTAAGCACTGTGGCTAAAAGAGAAAAAAAGACCTTCAGCGACAGAGTAAGATACAAGCACAGATACGTCGGCAAAACCTTTATGCTCCTTGTGCTTACCGTTTTTCAGTGGATATCCTTTCTTCCCGTTATCTTCTCAAAAGAGGTTGACGGCTTCAATGTAGCCCTGCTTCTCTGCTTTTACGTCTCCTTTGAGTGGATGTACGTCATAATTATGCACTTTGCCGCCAAGAAAACAAATTTCGAGCTTGAATTCATAGCCTTTTTCCTTAGCGGTATCGGTCTTTGCTTTATCGCAAGCGTACACGGAAGCAAGGATATGCTCAAACAGATGATAACCGTTATAATAGGCGTATTCCTTTATGACTTTCTTTTATGGTTTATCAAGGACGTAAAGCGCGTTATGGCAGTGCGTAAATATGCAGGCTTTCTTACTCTCGCATTCTTCGGTGCCTGCTTTGTATATATAAAGTATATCGCAAAAACTCCCGTAAACGGCTCATACAACTGGCTTTATATAGGAAGTCTCTCCTTTCAGCCCTCGGAGCTTGTTAAAATAGCCTTTGTCTTTGTTGGTGCGGCAACCCTCGATAAGCTTCTCACCTCAAAAAACATATACCTTTATATTCTTTTCTCTATGGGCTGTATAGGTGTTCTTTTCCTTATGAAGGATTTCGGCACTGCGCTCATTTACTTCCTCTCCTTCATCGTCATAGCCTTTATGCGCTCAGGAGACCTTCGTTCAATTACCTTTATTTGTGCGGGCGCACTCATCGGTGCGGTGCTGATATTCTATTTTCTCCCCCACGTTACGGCAAGATTCGAAACCTACCGTCACATCTGGGATGATCCCCTCGGCAAGGGCTGGCAGCAGACAAGCGTGCTTATGTACACCGTAAGCGGCGGTCTGAGAGGACTCGGCGTAGGAAACGGCAAGCTCCGTGACGTTTACGCACCCACCTCCGACCTTGTTTTCGGTATGATATGCGAGGAAATGGGTATAATTCTCGGCTTTGCCATAGTAATCACCTTCGCATTCATTCTCGTTTATGCAATAAGATGTGTAAAGAATGCACCCTCAAGCTTTTATTCGATTTCTGCCTGCGCCGCAGCGGCTATGATACTTTTCCAGACCACTCTGAATATTTTCGGCATAACAGACCTTCTTCCGCTGACGGGTGTTACCCTTCCCTTTATAAGCAAGGGCGGCTCAAGTGTAATGTGTTGCTGGGCTCTTTTCGCCTTTATAAAGGCGGCGGATATAAGAGCATACCCTAAAATGTATAAAACCTGAAAGGAGAAGCTATGAAAACAATCACCAAGCGTGCCTACGCCTTTCTTATCCTCGTGTTTGCATTCTTCTTCGGTCTCGGCTTTATGTTTTACACCTTCCTTTCCGAAGGTGAGCAATGGGTAACCCATAGATGCAACACCCACATTTTTTCAAAAAGCGGACTTATCGTAGCAGGCACTATATACGACAGAAACGGTGCAGTCCTTGCCACCTCGGAGGATAATAAAAGAATATACAACGAGGATGAAAGAGTACGTAAGGCTACCCTTCACGTTATCGGTGACCCCTCAGGCTATATTGCCACGGGCGTACACACGGTTTACAGAGCAAACCTTCTCGGCTATAACATCGTAAACGGCATTTATCCGATACTTTCGGGAAGCAGTGACAGCAACGTAAAGCTTACTCTTGATGCAACCGTATGTAAGGCCGCTTACGAGGCTATGAACGGCAAAAAAGGTACCGTAATAGTATACAATTATAAAACGGGACAGGTTGTATGTATGGTGTCCGCACCTACCTATGACCCGGCAAACAAACCTGCGGATATTTCTTCAAACGCAGAAAAATATGAAGGCGTATATCTCAACAGAGCCATCTCCGGTGTATTCACTCCCGGCTCGACCTTCAAGACAGTCACCGCTATTGCCGCTATTGAAAATATCCCCGACATATACGAAAGAGAATTTACCTGCACGGGTAAATACAAAACCGGTGACGGTGCGGGTGACGGCGAGGTTATCTGCAACGGTACACACGGAAAGCTCAGCTTTGAAAGAGCGCTCAACGTTTCCTGCAACAGTGTTTTCGCAGAGCTTGCCATAGAGCTCGGGCCCGATATAATGACTCAGACAGTAAGAGACCTTGGCTTTTCCGAGGGTGTACCCATCGGAAAAATCACCACCGTAAGAAGCAGCTTTGACGTTTCTCAAAGCACAAACCTTGACCTTGGCTGGGCAGGCATCGGACAGTACACCACCCTTGTCAATCCCACACAGATGCTTCTTCTTATGGGCGCTATAGCTAACGGCGGTACGGGTATAAATCCGTATATTATTGAAGAATCCTCGTCGCTGTCTCAGACAAAAACAACGGAAAGCACCGCTGTAAAGCTTTCGCCCGAAACAGCCGGGCAGATAGGAACGCTCCTTCGCTCAAACGTGAAAAACTATTACGGTGATTCGAAATTCCCCGATCTTGAAATGTGCGGAAAGACAGGCTCCGCCGAGGTTATCGGAGATAAAAGCCACGCCTGGTTTGTGGGCTTCTCCCAGAGAGAGGATTTCCCTTATGCAATAGTTGTCTGCCTTCAGAACGGCGGCATAGGCTATTACGATGCAATTCCCGTAGCAAATAAAACGATGCAGGCGCTCTTTTCTCTTCATACTGAATTCTGATTCTTTACAAACTCAAAATAATGTGCTAAAATTAACCGGTAGACCCCTATCGGTTAATTTTTTATGAAAGGTCAGATACCAATGAGTGTTACAAAAACTCTTTTTGACACTATGCCCGACGGCAGAGAGGTTTACCTTTACACCATTGAAAACAACAACGGTGTTTCTGCAGGCATAATCACAAGAGGCGCAACCCTTCAGTCCTTCCGCTGCCCTGACAAGGACGGAAATATGGGCGATATTATTATGGGCTTTGACAATATTGCCGCTCATATCGCTTCAGGCACATACACGGGAAATATTATAGGTCAGTACGCAAACAGAATATGCGGCGGTAAATTTACCGTCGGCGGCAAGGAATATCAGGTTACCCGCAACGAAAAGGATATCACCTGCCTTCACGGCGGCGGAGAATTCAACAGTGCCTTGTGGAAGGCAATAATCATAGACGACGATGCTGTTGAGTTTTCATACTTCTCAGCCGACGGAAACGAGGGCTTCCCCGGAAACCTTGACGTTACGGTTACCTACATTCTCACAGACCGCAACGAGCTTGAAATCCGCTATAAGGCAGTACCCGACCGTGAAACCGTTATAAATATGACAAATCACGCCTATTTCAATCTCGGCACTACCGCAAACGGCGATGTACTCGATCACGAGCTTCAGCTTTTCTGCGATTATTACACCCCCACGGATGATTTCAGCATTCCTTCGGGTGAGCTTCGCAGTGTCGAGGGTACTCCCTTCGATTTCAGAGAGCCCAAGAAAATCGGCAAGGACATCAATGCGGAGGATCTTCAGCTCATTATGTGCAGAGGCTATGACCACAACTTCTGCGTTAACGGTGAAAAAGGCAAGCTTCGTCCCGTTGCAAAGGTGAAGGACGAGAAAAGCGGAAGAAAGCTTGAGGTTATGAGCGACCTTCCCGGCGTACAGCTTTACACGGGCAACTTCATCGACGGCAGCGAAACGGGAAAGGACGGCATTGTTCTTCAGAAGCACTACGGCTTCTGCCTTGAAACCCAGTACTATCCCGACACACCCAACCATCCCGATTTCCCCCAGTGTACATTCAAAAAGGGCAACGCTTTTGAAAGCGTAACCATATTTAAAGTTTAATTACAGAAAGAAGGATTTTTATGACAATGTTACATCTTTTAGCAAAGGCTATCGCATCAATACTTACCGTAATTATGACCTTCCTTACCCTCGGCTCAGGTGTAGGCGAGGTTCACGAGGTAAAGGCTCCCGAGGAAATCCCCGTTGTTTTCACAGTTCTTTCCGACGCTCACGTTGAAGGCCTTGATCAGGAATTTTCCTTCACAAAAACCTACGGTGTGCTTACAAGAGTACTCGATGACGTAAGTCTTCTCAAGGGCAGAAACGATGCTCTTATTTTCCTTGGTGATAACACAATGAACGGTCAGCACGTGGAAAATCTTCTTTTCTTCGGTGCAGTAAGCTCAATGAATGCTGCAGATAACGTGCTTGTTGCCGCAGGAAACCACGATTTCAGCAACGGCGAGGGCAACTACGAGGAATATAAAAACCGCTTCCTTTTCTATAACAATACCTTCTTCACCGAAGATCTTACAGAGCCCTACTACTACGATGTCATAAAGGGCTGCTACTTTATCTGTCTTTCAAGTGAGGATGTAACCGTTAACGATATGTACATTTCCGACACTCAGCTCGAATGGCTCAGAGGCGTACTTGACGAGGCCGCCGAGAAAAACGCCCCCATCTTTGTAATGTCACATCACCCTGCAAACTACCTTGCAGAAAGAAACGGAAATGAGCTTACCGATATTCTCAACGATTATGACAATCTCCTCTTCTTCTGCGGACACACCCACAGAGAATACGATGCAGGAAGCGTATACACCCTTAACGGAGTAGACTGCATCAACCTTCCCAAATTCACCCACAAGGATGAAACAGGTACAGGCATCGGCGCTCAGGTTGAGGTTTACGACGATGAGGTTATCGTAAGAATCAGAGACTTCTATAACGGCTATTATCTTGAGGGTCAGGAATTCAGCTATCCCCTCAGCTAAAGAAAAAACGGCACTGTCGGTTTTCCGACAGTGCTCTTTTTTTATACCTGTTTATTTATTCTGCTTTTTTCCTTTTCCTTTTGACTGTGACCACTGCAACTCCGATAAGTATAAGCACCACAGCGGCGACGAGGATAAAGGGCAACGGATTCACCGGGGCTTTACCGTTTTCTTTTTCTGCCGCCTGCTCAGCAGTCTTCGGAAAGCCCTCGTAATCATATTCGTAATGAACGGTAACGCCGGGTTTTTCAAGCTTTTTCCCGCCGAAGCTTATGTCTGTCTCTGAGCCCTGACAGTATATATCCGCAAGAGCAGGACATTCATCTATAGCAGAAGAAAAAACTGTGTTTATACCTTTTGAAATATAAATACTTTCAAGGCTGTCACAGCCACGGAAGAAATCCGCGCCGATTTTTCCGTCAGTTGAGTAGATGTAAGCTGTTTTCAAACCCTTGCAATCTGCAAACATCTCACCGCCGAGCTGCTGAACACTGCAGGGGATTGTAATTTCCTCAAGAGCCTCACAAAGAGCAAAGCATCTTTCCCCGATAACGCTCACACCGTCGGGAATAACAACCTTTTCGAGCCCCACGCACATATAAAAGGCTTCTTCAGCAATTTCAGTAACAGTAGCCGGAAGTGTGACAGAGGTTATAAACTGCTTGTAGCTGAAAGCATCTTTTCCTATAAAGGTTACCTTCTTACCGTCAATTTCTTCAGGAACAACTATGTCACCGCTTGCTATAGAATAATCAAGTGCCTCTATCGCAACGGTACCCTCCTGTGTTTCGCTATAAATAAAGCCGTTATAATAAGCCGCCGAGGCACTGAAAGGCAAGCTTGCCATCAGCAATACCACACTGAGAATCAACGCCGCTTTTTTCATTTTGTTTCTTCCTTTTTCTTAAAAAGCTTAGCAAATACCTTATCAATAAGCTTGTCTGCTACCGGGAAAAGGTACTTTGCAATAATAACGCCGATAATCGCATAAAGAATACCGACTATTGCAGCGGCAATAACGTCTGTTGTGTAATGTACGCCGACATAAATTCTTGTAAAGCCCATTACAAAAGCAAAGAGTGTTGCGGGAATACCGAACTTTCTGTTGAGAATAAGCACTGCCACACCTGCAGCAAAGGCAGATGAGGTGTGTCCCGAGGGGAAGGAATAGCTGTGGGGAGCCTTAACAAAATCGGGATAGATGTATTTTGCCGCTTCTCCGCCCCATTCTGCATACTTTTCGGGGAAGGTTGCAAAAAGGTTGAAGGGACGCTCTCTTGCAAAGATTTCCTTGAGCACGAAGTTGTTGCAGATAAGCATAACAACAAGTGAAACGAGAATTGCAAGACCGATTTTACGGTACTTCTTGGAGATAAGAAGCACAAGACCGATTACGATAAAGAGAATGCCCTCATCACCGAGAGTAGTGATAATCTTCATAATCAATGTAAGAATCGGTGTTCTTATTCCTTGTACCCATTCGAAAACCGAAAGGTCAAAATCAAGGAAGGAATCAAAGAAGCGGAAGCTTTCCGATGTGATTTTGATTTCAACGGTCATATCCTTATCTGCAACAAGGACACCGCTGTAAGTCTTATCATCCGTAAGGGGTACTATAATCTCTTCTTCCTCACCGTCTGCCCCTTCTTTTACAACAAGGATTTTTCTTATGAAATAGCCCTCCGAGGCGGTAATGTCAAGAGTAAAGCCTCTCTCCGAGGAGAAGGTGAACTCCTCTCCCTCAGCGCCGTTAACGAGTACTGTTGCCTTATCGGCGTTTTCTGTGTCGATTTTTACAGCTGCGGAGCCGTCCGTGAAGGCTACGTCAGTCATAGTGGCTACAGTGCCCTCCGCTTCAGCTGAAGCAGGTACGGTCATAAGACCGAACAGGAGCATAAAAGCCAGAAGCATCGGCAGAATTCTGCCAAAGGTGCCTGTATGTTTGTTTTTAAGCATAATATACCTTCTTTCTTTAGTTTATCTATTGCAGCCGCTTGATGCGGACAGTAATACGATATTATTTATATTCCTTATGAAAGCTGTTTATGGGTGACGGTATAGTCGCCCTTATTTATATCTATAACACAATAGCTGCCGTTACACAACGCTCCCGGATTTATTGCACATACACCGGAAAGAGCGTCCGTTTCCGCAAGCGGAACGTGGGTATGTCCGTAAAGAGCAATATGAGCCTTTACGTCTGCTGCCTTATAAAACAGAGTACGTCGGCTGAAGCGAACGTCAAAGCGGTGTCCGTGACACGCTATGAATGTAACTCCGTCAATGTGTTTATAGGCGATATCCTCAAAGGACGAGGAATAATCGTTATTACCTCTGACGCAGATAAAGCTTCTTTCCTTGCTGTTTTCTTTAAGAAACACCGCCTCTCTTTCACCGTCCCCGAGAAAAAATACGGTTTTACAGTCACTTTCCTTTTCAAGCACCCGCAAGGCGAGATCTTTTCTGCCGTGAGAATCACTTATCACGAGAATTTTCATTCATAAACCTCCGAGCAGTGTCATATTTATAAATACAACCCATATATTAACACAATACGGGAGGTTTTTCAATGGATAACGGTACAAAACTTTCTCAGGAACAGATAAACAATATTGTAACCAAAGCGAAGGAGCTTTCTTCTCAGGGTAAGGTACCCGACGGCGATTTTCTCAAGGAGCAGCTCGGCTCTGCTCAGTCGGAACAGCTGAGAAGTCTCCTCAACGACCCCGAAAGGCTCAGAGAGATTATGAATTCCCCTATGGCGAAGAGGCTTTTGAGTATGCTCGGCAACGGAGCAAAGGAGTAAGCCGATGCTCACAGGCGACATCACTGCTGACGCCATAAACGATATACTCTCTGCCCTTTCACCATCAGATATGGAAAGCATAACGAAACTTGCCTCGGAGTTTTTATCCGGCTCCCACTCGAATGACAGCGAGAAAAAGGAGGAACCGGACTCTGCTCCGCCCTTCAATATCGATATGGATACAGTTATGAAAATTGCTTCCGTTATGAACAGACTGAGCAGTCAGCCCGAGGACCCGCGCTGCAGACTTCTCAGAGACCTTAAGCCTATGCTCAGTCCCGTTCGCAGGAAGCGTGTGGACAATGCCATTCAGATGCTGCAGATTATATCTCTTATGCCGCTTATCAGGGAGCTGAGCTGATGATAAAGGAAAACCCCCACGGCACCGACGAGGCCATCATCATCTCTCTTGTCATTTTGCTTGCCGCAGACGGAAAAAACCGGGACCTCATTACGGTTCTTTTGTATATTCTCTCTTGACAAAGCACCCGTGTTTAACTATTATATTTATTGTTTAATATCAAGGAGGTATCACTATGGAATACACATATAAAACCAAGGGCGTCTGCTCAAGAAAAATAGATTTTGAAATTACAGACGGTAAGGTGTACAACGTGCGCTTTACGGGCGGCTGCGGAGGAAACACTCAGGGTGTTGCGGCTCTTGCTGAGGGTATGGATGCAGTTGAGCTTATTTCGAGACTTGAAGGCATCCGTTGCGGCTTCAAGGGCACATCCTGCCCCGATCAGCTCGCCAACGCAATCAGAGAAGTAATAAAATAATCCAAAGAAAAGAAGTGTAAAAAATGCTTGGTGTTTGTGTCAACGTCGCTACCGTACTTCTCGGCAGCACGGTTGGTCTTATTTTTAAGAAGGGTATATCCGCAAAATATACCGATGCGGTTATGGTAGGTATCGGTCTTTGCACCCTGCTTATCGGCATTCAGGGCATGGCTGACGGTATGCTCAAGGGACAGAATGTTCTTGTCACAATAATTTCAATGGTGCTCGGTGCCATCATCGGTACCGCTATTGATATAGACAGACGTCTCAACAGTGCCGGCGACCTTCTTTCAAAAAAACTGAAAAAAAACGTCTCCGGCAAAAGCACCTTTGCCGAGGGCTTTGTTACCGCTTCACTCGTTTTCTGTGTGGGCTCAATGACAATCGTCGGCTCTCTCGAATCAGGGCTCAGAGGCGACCATACAACTATATTTACAAAAAGCCTTCTCGATCTTTTTTCATCAATGATGCTCAGCGCATCCCTCGGTGCAGGTGTAATATTCGCCGCGTTTTTCGTGCTGATTTTTCAGGGCGGACTTGTACTCGCGTCAGGCTTACTTGCCCCTGTACTCAGCAACGGCGCAATAGCGGAAATAACCTCGGTAGGCGCTCTTCTTATATTTGCTCTCGGTCTTAATCTTACGGGTATAGGTAAATTCAAGGTCGCAAATTATCTTCCCGCCATTGTCTTCTCACCGGTTGTTTACTACGGCTTTCAGCTTTTAGGTAAGTATATTCCTGCCTTTGCATAAAAGGATTTCTGAAACAAAAGAGGTAAAAAATGAAACAGAACAAGCTAATCGGACCTATTTTGCTCATTATTGCCGCATTCATCTGGGGCAGTGCCTTTGTTGCACAGTCTGAGGGCGCAAAGCATCTCGGTCCCTTCACCTTCCTGTGTCTGAGAAGCTTTCTCGGCACTGCGGTGCTTCTGCCTGTTATTTTGGTAACGGATATGAGCAAAAAGAAAAAGGGTATTTCCTTAAACACAACAAAAAAGGACAGAAAATCACTTATAATCGGTGGCATAACCTGCGGTATTTTCCTTTTCGGAGCCTCTGCCTGTCAGCAGATAGGTCTTGACAAGGGTACCGAGCCGGGAAAGGCCGGCTTTATCACCGCCCTTTATATATTGCTCGTTCCCGTCTTTTCGCTTTTTCTCGGCAAAAAAATACGCCCCGTCATATGGGGCTGTGTTGCGCTGAGTGTTGCGGCTCTCTATCTTCTTTGCGTAAAAGAGGATAACTCAATAGTACCCGCAGACCTTTTCGTGCTGTTGTGCGCCGTCCTTTATGCGGTGCATATTCTCGTCATTGACAAGGTTGCGCCCGATATAGACGGAGTAAAGCTCTCAGCAACGCAGTTTTTCGTTGCGGGTATCATATGTATTGTCCCTGCCCTTCTTTTTGAGGATTCAACTATGGAAAGCATTAAGGCGGCCGCTCCTTCAATCGCCTATGCAGGTATTATGTCAAGCGGCATCGCCTTCACCTTCCAGATTATCGCTCAGAAAAGAACGGAGCCAACACTTGCTTCAATGCTTATGAGCCTTGAATCGGTTTTCGCCGTACTGACTTCACTTGTGATACTCGGTCAGCTTCCCACATTAAGAGAAGGCATCGGCTGTGTGCTTATGTTTATTGCAATTATAGTCGCTCAGCTTCCGGAGAAGAAAAAAGCGGTAAGCACTGCAAAAAAATTAAATACATTATACAGCAAATAACCGTACGGCAAGCTGAGCCGTACGGTTATTTTTCTTATCCTTCTGTCACAGGCAGAAGCTTATTCGTTGTAATAATCTCGGCGCCGAAAAGCACCATAATATCCTCAAAGACGATATTATCAACGGTCCAAACGCCGATTTTAACGTCATTCTTACGTGCATAGCTGATAGCCGGAGCACTCAGTGCAAGATATGCATAACAGAAGTTTATTCCTGCATTATGCTCAATGCACCAGTCGATATCCGCTTTTTCGGGAGACACCGCAAGAAGAAGCATCTGAATATCCTTATTAAGCTCACGGCATTTTTCAAGATATTCCCCGTTAAAGGCTATGAGGACTGCCTTGTCAATAAGAGCCTTATCCTCAAGCATCTCAATAAGCGACGGGAGTCTTTCAGGGTCACAGCTCTTTATCTCTATAACCGGAAAAATATCCTTATCCTTGCATACGGAAAGAGCCTCCTCAAGAGTAGGCACTCTGAGTTCTGTATAATTTTCTATACCCTTTCCCGCATCAAGCCTCAGCTGTCTGATCTCCTCAAGGGTCATATCGGCAACAAAGCCCGTACCGTCAGTCATTTTATCAACGGTATCATCGTGGATGACCACCCATTCACCGTCCTTTGTGGTGTGTATATCGAATTCGTAGCCGTCAAAGCCGTACTCCGCCGCCTTTTCGAGGGCAGGAATCGAGTTTTCGGGTGCGAGAGAGGATAAGCCTCTGTGTGCCACCATAAGAGGCGGACTGTCACTTTTTGACGATAAGGACCACGAATTATCGATAGTCTCTGTGAGCATCGGCGGTACAACTATCATCACGGTACCGAGAACAATAACGAGAAGCACTGAGAGGAATATTTTTAATTTCTTTCTTTTTTTCTTAGCCATAAACGGACCTCCTGAGCTTTTTTCGGAAAAAGTATATACTGTTTTACCGCTGCAATCAAGCTATTTTCTGAAAACAATTCTGTAGGCCTTCGGAAAATCTCTCATAAAAGCCCCGAGGGTAGTCCTCGTTTTTGAGCCCGGATCGTTTATCGTGAAATAATCTGCCGAGAGCTCATCGTTGCTTGCCGAGTATCCCGTAACCGTGACCCAATGCTGAGCTCCGTTTGCCTTTTTGGCACCGAACACAACAGGCTTACCTGATTCAAGTAAGGAATAAATATCCGAAAGATAACTGCTGTCAGCATCCGACACCGAACAGTAGCTCGGCCAGTAAAGGGACCCCGAGGGAGAATAACTGAGCCTTTTTGCCATCATATCGGGAGTTATGACCGTACCGCTATGGTAGGATTCAGTCATAGCAAGAGCGGTAGTGGTACAGCCTATGGAAGATATAGTATCGCCGTAAGAGCCTATAGGATAACTGCTCCACCGCGGATCCGTCTGCTTGTAGGACGGCACGGCAAGACTTATACTCCTGTATCTGCCGTCAGACGGCTTCTTAAGATACGCAGTGGAGACATAACCCATTTTGTTGCCGGAATAAAGTATACGGCTCCACCTGTCGTTACCGTAGAGAATAACCACGCTGTCTCCGTTTCCGAGACGGTCAATAATACTGTAAGAGGTTCCCGCCCCGCTTCTTACGTTCAGTCTGCCTGAGGAAACACCGACCTTCATTTCATAGGTTTTATCGTATTTTCTTATATAAGCTGCACTGCACCAGCCGTGTTTACCGTCAGCATACTCAACCCGGTACCATTCTCCGCTCTTGCCGTCAACGGTAAGCCACGATGAATTTTTCACCGAGGCCAAGACGGACCCTGAGGAAGACGGTGCTGAGCGGACGTTAAGATTACCGCCCTTTGTCATCACCTTTCCCGCAATATCGGACGCCGAGCACATAAGCGAAAAGGATACCGCAAGCACTCCGAGAGAAAAAATATAGAGAAGCTTTTTCATGCTTCACCTCCTGTGTTGTTTTGACGCGTCACACAGATTATAGCATAAAAGACCGTTTTTTCACCTATGTAAATGTTTCCAACAGCCTATATAAATGTTAAAAAAATTACTTTTTCGGATAAACTATTGAACATTTTATAATTTTGTGGTAATCTTAATCAGTACAGATAAATTTTGCCGTTTACAGGCATCCCGAAAGGAAGAATATAATGATAACTCAGGTTGAAAACAAAGTTAAAGAGATCAAAGCTTTAAAAAGAAAAGAATACTATAAGCAGAAGGATACAGACCTTCAGAATTGGGGTATCGCAAAGGAAGGTAAGGGCAAGAAGGCAACTCCCATCGTTATCACGGATGAAGAGTACGAAAACCTTATCAAGCTTTCAAACGGCGTAGGTAAAACCGGAAGAAATACCGTTGCCATCGCTCTCAACAAGGCATCCGTGTTTACCCTGGTTATCTGCGCTCTTATTGCAATCGTTTCACTCATCTCAGGCGCAAACGTCGGCTTTATAGCATGCTCGGTTGCAGGCTTTGGCTTCGCACTCACCTTCAAGGGTCTCAGCGAAGCTGTCAGACTTCTTCAGCAGATTCTTGACGGCGGCAAGGGCGGAATCCCCGAAGCAACCCCCGAAGAAAATGCAGCACCCGTTGCCGCAGCTGCACCGCAGACTCCTCCTGTACCCCCTGCTTTCATCGCTACTCCCAACGGCTACATTCCCGTTCAGCCTCCCATATATCCTGCAGGCTATCCCGCTCCCTATTATTCACCAGTACCTCAGGCAGCACCCGTTGAGGCTCCCGCAATCGTAACTGCAGGCGATGCAAAGCCGACAGATTACAGCGCAATGCCCAACTTCAACTTCAACCCTCAGGAGGACTTTTTCGGAAAGGCATACGAGCCCAAGGCAACCTTCGGAGAAAACAACTGAAACAGATAATACTTAAGTGAGTTCCGTAAGGAGCTCACTTTTTTTCTTTATTAAGTTGCTTTTTACGAATATATAATGTATAATCGGCTTAAAGGATGAAAATATCGGAGAGGAGATTATTATGAAACCGTTCTTTCTTTTCACAAACGAAGAATCCGATACAAAGGTTTCCAACCGGAGACTTTTAAGCCACGCTATCGGTCTTACAGGTCAGAATATGGCCTACAGCTTCCTCGGAAGGCTCTTCGTTTACCTTAACACCGTTCTCGGTATCCCTGCGGAAAAAACCGGTATAATCACCGGTGTCAGCACCTTGTGGGATGCTCTCAACGACCCCCTTGTAGGCTCTCTTATGGACCACAGAAAGCATAAGCCGGGCTACAAGCTTCGTCCCTTCCTTTTGTGGACGCCCCCGCTTATAGGTATTTTTATAACCCTTATGTTCCTTGACCTCGGTCTCTCAGAAGGACAGACTATCGCCTACGTAATGATTCTTTACGTGCTTTTTGATACTCTTTATTCCTTCCAGGATACCGCAATCTGGGGTATCTCGTCGCTTTCCAGCCCCGACTCCGAGGAGCGACGCCGTGTTATTCAGTGGATAAGCATCGCCGCAGGTGCAGGCGGCACAATCGCAGGTCTCTTCCCCGTATTCAAGGATATGCTTGTCGGCGGTGAGAATCCGGCAATGAGCGAAAAGAGTGCATATCTTCTCTTTGCAGTTATTTTCGGCTTCGGCGGTATGCTTATTGCAATGCTCGCCTACCGTATGAAAGAAAAGGTTATCGACACAACCGGCGGTCAGAGTGAAGAAAAGGGCATTGAAAACCTTAAGGCTATGCTCAGAACCATCTGGAATCTCAGATACAACAAAACTCTTATCATCATCTGTCTTGCAAGAGTTGCACAGAGCTTCTCACTTGCTCTCGCATGGGAATACTTCTTCCAGAGTGAAGGTATTGTTTACCACGTTTTCGGCGCAGAAATCGGCGGCGATAAGGCTATGACCTTCTACGGCTATGTTATGGGTATCCCCGGTGCTATTCTCAACTTCTTTGCAGTACCCGTTATCAACAAGCTCGGCAGCAACAAAAAGCTTCTCGTGCTTGCTGAAGGCGCAAACATTGTTGCAAGAGTAATCGCCTTCTTTGTCGGCTCAAACGAAAGATACAAGCATCTCGGCCCCATCCTTATAACAATGGCACTTATCGGCTCATCACAGATTCTTACAAATATGAAGGCTATTGCCGAGCGTTCACTTCTTACAAATGCCGTTGACGAAATGGAGCTTAAGACAGGCGAAAGAACAGAGGGTATCACCTTCTCAATGCAGAACTTCGTTTCAAAGCTTACCGGCGCAATTCCCAAGTTCATTCAGGGTGCAATGCTTAAGTTTATGGGCTTCCAGGAAAAAATCAAGGGTCCCGACGGAGAGTATCTTCAGGGTGCCGCTCTTGTTAATGCACAAAGATCAAAGAAATTCCTCAAGTACCGCTGGCATCAGTTTATTTTAGGCCCCGCAATCGGTGCTGCACTTTATCTTATAGTTATCCTCTTCCTTAAGGATGACCCGGCTCACACCGCAGAGGTCGAGAGACAGCTTCAGGCAAAGAGAGCAGCAGCAGAAATTACGGCAGAATAAATCACATATAAAACTTTTACGAAAGGAGAAATCAGAATGACAATCAGAGAGGTAATTGAAATGCTCACCGCTATCTACAATTTTCTTGTAGAGCTCTTCAACGAATACTTCGGCGGAGCAGACGATGACGCTGAAGAGGAAGCTCCCGAAGCATAAGTAACAGTTTTCAATCCAAAAGAACTATAAAAAGAGGCTGTAAAAACGAGTTTTACAGCCTCTTTTATTTATCCGTTATGCCTTAAACCTTACTACTTGCTACTTATTACTTACTACTTGCTACTTGCTACTGTTTCTCTCTATCTTCACCGCAACAACGGTCATATCATCAGCCGACTGCTTATCAGTACGAAGAGAAGCAAGCTTGAGTATGTGCATACTAAGCTCTTCCATATTATTTGTGCTCCAGGAAAGCAGCTCGTCGCTTATCCAGCCGCAGTCAGTCTGAGCAACACCGTCAGAAATCAAAAGAATAATGTCTCCCGCCTCACCGGTGAAGCGTGTTTTTGAAAAGCTTATATTTCTCAGAATTCCTAACGGCATAGAGCTTCTTTCAAGCGTTACCGCGCGGTCCTTTTTGCGGATTATGCTCAGCGCTGCTCCCGCCTTATAAAAAACGGTTTCACCCGTAAACAGATTCACATCTATTCCGTCTATGCTCGCTATAGATTCACAGTTGTTTCGGGCAATAAGGGCAGAATTTACTATTTTCAGGGCACTGTCAAAGGAAAAACCGCTGCACAGCAGTTTTTTCATTATCTTTGCAGTAAGATTGCTGTCGGCGGCCGCCTGAAAGCCCGTACCCATTCCGTCGCTGATAAGCACAAAGCCCCTGCCGTCAACCGCCAGAGCGGCACTGACCGAGTCACCGCAGGGCTCACCCTCACGGGCAGCCTTTTTTGAAGCACCGATCTGCAGGCGATAGGGCATCCTCTGATAAAAAACAAGAGTTGTATGTGCCCGGCTGACCTCTACCTCGGGTTTTTCAAAGTGCCGTCTCGTCATAAGCTCAAGCACAGCTTTTGCCTTTTTCCAGTCTATATCGAGAGGTCTTTCCGTAAGCGTTATCTCCACCGTTACCGAGCCCTTGTTATCATAAAAATATTCAAGTATATCAACATCGACTCCGGCCTCCGTCAAAGCACTCTTTATTGCCGCCGAAGCAGAGGAATCATAAATTCTTGTTTCGTTCACACGTAAGGAAAGCTCACCGAGATAGTCACCAATGCTCCTGAATTGGTCCGTCAGAGCTCTTTGCAGCTCCTTATCCCTGACAGAAAAAGCAATATCCTCTTTTTTGTCACCCTCTTCTTTCTTGCTCATACCGTCACTTGCGGAATTTATCATATCACATATGCCGTATACGTTTTCCGCGGCTCTTTTAAGGTCATATGCAACCATCCGTCCCGTCTTTTCGTCCCTCACAAAGCCTTTTTTTCTCAGGTACTCCTGTATCCTTCCTATAAGAGCTGCAGGTGCTAGTGAAAAACCCGCAAAGGCTATGAGAGCTTCTGCCAGAATAATAAAAAAGCTTTCTCCCTTTCCCTGAACAAGTGCCGTCACCACGGTAGCAAAGCCGAAGGCAGCAGCAGAAGCAATCTGTCCGTAGGCAGCAAAAACGCCGGACGCAAGCCCTCCCAGGGAAAGCGCAGGAAGCAGGCAGGAAAAGCCGGGATAAACAGAAAGAAATGCCCCCACGGAGGCTCCCGCCGCACTCGCAATACAGGCTCCTCTGTAGGAGGCAACCAGCATCACCGTCATATATACAAGCACTCTTGCCAAGGATATACCCATAACAGTAAAGCCCGATGCGCAAAGGAGAAAAATACCTACACTGCATACAAGAATAATCCTGTCCTGCACCGAAGAGGTACCCGCCTTGTTTTTTATTGCCATAAGAAAAAACGCCCTTCTGAAAAACACACCCGAGCACAGAGAAATAACCGCTTCACCCGCAAGCACAGGCAGATCTTCCGCTCCGAAGCCCTTTACGGCAAGAAGAACCGCTCCGCTGACAAGCACTCCCGAGGCGGATATAAAAGGTGCAAGCTGCAGACTTTTCTCCTTGCCTGATTTTTTGTGCAAAATCACCCTGATAACACCGCTCAGTGCAATTGCACCCCAATACCTGAGCATATCAGCATTCCCGAGACTTGCCGCATATCCGAGAGCACACCCGGGAATACCTGCAAAAATATTTTCATAAGGCAGACACACTGCAAAGCTTACCCCGAAGGGCGATAATTCTCCCCCGACCGAAAAGCCGCAAAAAAGAAAAGAGACAGAAAAGCAAACAGCAGCACAAAGAAGCTCCTGCGTATCCTTTTTTACGCAGAAGGCTTGCTTATTCAGCAAAGATGTTTTTATCACAGACATATTTCCCACCCGTTTCAGTGTTATAAACGGATTATAATTTCTCTAAGCCGAAAAAAAAGTCGTACCGTGGAAAAAACGCCACTTGAAAAGAAAGCCTCGGTATGATATAATATAATAAGACCTTACGGTCGCAAAGATTACAAAACAGAGGTCAATAAGATGAAAATACAGGAATCCGCCGAAAATTATCTTGAAACCATATTCATAATAAATACCCGAAAGGGCTTTTGCCGCTCAATAGACATAGCAAACGAATTGGGATATTCAAAGCCCAGTGTCAGCATAGCTATGAAAAACCTGCGTGAAAACGGCTACATCGACGTTATGGGTGACGGAAATATTCTGCTTCTCCCCCCGGGTCTTGAAATTGCAAGGAAACTTTACGACAGACACACAATGCTCACGGATTTTCTTATGCGTATAGGGGTGTCTCCCGAGCTTGCAAGCGAGGATGCCTGCAGAATCGAGCATATTCTTTCCGAGGAAAGCATCGAAGCTATCAGCAAGCATCTTGATACCCTGTAAAAACTACACACCAAGTAAAAAGTCTGCCGGCAAATACCGACAGACTTTTTTATCATAGCTTCTTTCCGATTTTCTCCGCAAATCTCTTAAGCTTACCCTTTTCAAGAGCAAGATATGTTTTCTTTATGGGAGGCATAACTGCAAAGAGTACGCCCGACAGAGTGAAAAGGAAGCTGGGGTTGACACTCTTCTTACCCTTTTCAAGTCCTGCTACCATTTTCCTTGCAACAACTGCAGGGCTCTGTACGGGGAAGGGCCTTTCAAACTCAACCTCGTTGGCAGCCTTAAAGAAATTTGTATCCGTAGCTATGGGATAAAGGCAGGTAAGAGTAACATTCTTGGGAATTTCAAATCTAATACCCTGCTGGAAGCCCTCCATAGCAAACTTTGAAGCGGAGTATGTTGTAAAGCCGGGCATAGCCATTTTTCCGATTGCTGAAATGGTGATTGCAAACTGTCCCTGTCTGCCGTCAAGGTGCTTAACATACTTCTGATAGGAATAAATCGGTGAATAGACGTTTGTTTCAAACATTCTTGCAGTTCTGTCCCAGTCGGTATAATCCATAAGCTCATAATAGGGATAACCTGCATTGGCATAGAAAATATCTATCTTGCCAAGCTCCGCCTCTGCCTTTTCGAAGATTTCGTCAACTGCTGCCTGTGATGAAACGTCAATCTGCATAGGAATTACGTTGTCACCGAGTTTATCCATATTCTCGCAGTTGATGTCAACGGCAAGAATCTTATTTGTACCGTCCTTTGCGAGAAGCTTGAGCACCTCAAGTCCGATACCGCTGTCAGCACCGGTAAGTACAATTTTCTTTGATGTAATCATATTTTTATCTCCCCTTAAATATTTTAATTACATCATAATCCAATCGGTCAATAAAGTCAATAAACTGTTGCCTTTTTAGATTTTAAATGCTAAAATAGTAGCAGAAATCCAAAGGGAGGAGATTTTTATGAAGTACGAAAAGCTTTTTACTCCGATAAAAATCGGTAACGTTGAAATCAAAAACAGAATATGTATGGCTCCTATGCTTATGGGCTTCGGCCAGATAGACGGTAAGGCAACCGATCAGCTTATGGATTATTACGAGGAAAGAGCAAAGGGCGGCACCGGTCTTATTTTCACCGAGATCACCCGTGTCAACGACCGTACGGGCGGCTCCGCCTTTAAGCAGCTTGGTATGAGCCACGACTATCAGATAGAAAAAATGAGGGAGCTTGCCTCACGTATACATAAGCACGGCTCAAAGATATTTGTTCAGCTCCATCACCCGGGCAGACAGAATATGGCTCTGCTTATGGATACACTGCCTATGAGCATCTTAGGTGAAAAGCTCATCCCTCGCTTTGAGGATATGCTATATAAGGTAGTTCCCGCAGGTAAGCTTCTGATGAAGCACCATATCGTACCGAGGGTTGTTTCTCCCTCTAAATGTGAAAACGTATACTTTGCCGACGGCAAGAACAGAGCCTTGAGAAAGAATGAAATCAAAGGTCTCATTCAGGATTTCATCGACGGTGCAGTCAGAGTAAAAAAATCAGGCTGTGACGGCGTTATGCTCCACGCCTCTCACGGCTATCTTATTCAGCAGTTCCTTTCACCGCATACAAACCGCAGAACAGACGAATACGGCGGCTCTCTTGAAAACCGTATGCGCTTCCTTCTTGAAATCATCGCAGGCATCAGAAAGGAGTGCGGTAAGAATTTCCCGATTATTGTCCGTCTTACCGTTGACGAGTGTTACAGCTACATAGGCAAGCCCGAAAGAGGCTACTCTCTTAATGACGGCATAAGAATGGCAAAAAAGCTTGAGCAGGCAGGTGTCGATGCCCTCGATATTTCCTCAGGCGGTTATGACACCTTTAACTTCTGGCTTGAGCCTACCTCCTTTGAGTGCGGCTGGAGAAAGTTTATGGCTGCGGCGGTCAAAAATGAGG
Organism: Acutalibacteraceae bacterium; assembly: GCA_045603005.1. Taxonomy (GTDB): domain Bacteria; phylum Bacillota; class Clostridia; order Oscillospirales; family Acutalibacteraceae; genus UBA6857. The sequence continues at coordinate 12,638 of JAZULG010000211.1, read as the reverse complement.
TATCAATCCCCGTTATCGCCGCTAATCTTATCAGAAGCCCCGAGCAGGCAGAGGCTCAGCTTCAGGAGGGTACTCAGGATATGATTTCCCTCGGCAGACCTCATATAGCTGACCCCCATTGGGCAAACAAGGTTCAGCAGGGCAGAAGCGAGGACGTCAAGAGATGTATCTGCTGCCTTTACTGCATCGAAAGCATGCAGAATAACGCCTACACCGGCGGTCACGGTCACTGTGCTGTCAACCCCTTCGTCGGCAGAGAAGGCTATAAGCTCAAGGAAAACGGCAACGGCAGAATTGTTGCAGTTATCGGCTCAGGCCCCGCAGGTCTCACCGCCGCAGAGCTTATGGCTAAGCGTGGCTTTAAGGTAACAGTATTTGAGAAGAGCGACAGACTCGGCGGTCAGGTTGACCTTGCTGTAAAGCCTCCTCACAAGGATAAGCTTTACTGGTGCATCGAGGACCTTCACACTGCCTGCAAAAAAGCAGGTGTTGAAATAAAGCTCGGTACCGAGGCAACAAAGGAGCTTCTTTCCGAAATGATGCCCTATGCTGTTATCTGCGCTACCGGTGCTTATGCAGTCAAGCCCAAATTCATCGTCGGCTACGACAGGAAAAACGTATATACCACCACAGAAATTCTCAACGGCACAGTTAAGCTTTCCGATGAAAAGGTTGCCGTAATAGGAAGCGGTATGACAGGTCTTGAAACCGCAGAGCTTCTCACAGAGCAGGGCAACAGTGTATGTATCGTTGAAATGGCTGATACCCTCTCCCCCGGCGGATGGATGCAGCATCTTGATGACATCAAGCCCCGTCTCGATAAGAAGGGTACAGAATATTACACCTCACACAAGCTTCTCGAAATAAAGGATTGCTATATAGTTACCGAAGATAAAAAAGGCCATCGCAAGGAAATACCTACAGACAGCGTTGTACTTTCTCTCGGTGCCAAGAGCGACAGCAGTCTTTATGAAGAACTGAAAAAGGAAGGCTTCAACGCCTACAATATCGGTGACAGTCTCAGAGTGGGCAGAATTGCAGATGCAACAATGGGTGCCTTTGACTGCGTGGCAAATATCGACTGAGAGGTATATCCCTATGCGAATGAGAAAAAAGAAATACCTTGATGAAAGACTTGACGGCTGTGAGGAATATCTTATTCCCACAGAGCTTGAAAACAGAGACTTCAGCAAGGCAGAGGAAAACGAGTGCCTCATTTCAGTCGAGGAAATTTTCGGCAATAACAATCCCCTCCACCTTGAAATCGGCTGCGGTAAGGGACAGTTTATCACCGAGCTTGCAAAGCGAAATCCTGACATAAATTACATAGCGGTTGAAAAGGTAAAAAACGTTATTGTTGCCGCCTGCGAAAAGGCAAAGCAGGAAGACCTCCCCAATGTGCGCTTTATGGCTCTCGGTGCGGAGTATCTCCCCTCTTATATACCGAAAAGCAGTGTTGAGCTTATTTATCTCAACTTCTCCTGCCCCTTCCCCAAGGCAAAGTACGCAAGACACCGCCTGACTCACAGATATTTCCTTGAGATTTACCGCAAGCTTCTCAAGGAAGGCGGAGAAATCCACCAGAAAACCGATAATATGCACTTCTTTGAGTTTTCGATAGAGGAATACTCGGCGGCGGATTACAAAATCAGAAATGTCAGCCTCGACCTGCACAACAGTGACTTTGAGGGCAACATCGTCACCGAGTATGAAAAGAGATTTTCAGACTTGGGTCAGCCTATTTATCGCCTTGAGGCTATCCCCGTATCATCTGATAAGAAAGGTTGTGAATAATGAAAGCAACAGATCATAAATATGACAGACTGATTAAATTTCTGCAGCTTATTTCCTTTGCTTTTATGGCAGTAATGCTTGTAGCCTGCCTCGCCTTTATTATCAGCAATAACATTTCAGTCAGAAACATTGATGCAATCACAAGCCATATTCACGGCGGAACACTAACCGTATCGGCAATCATTATTGCGTTTACGGTGATAAAATCCTTTGCACTCGTTTTCCCGCCGATAGTCCTGTACTTCGTAGCAGGAGTAGTTCTCAACAATGCACCTCTTGCTATTGCAGTTAATTTCATAGCCAGTGCCCTGAGCCTTATCCTGCCTTACTTTCTCGGCAGATTCACAGGCAAGGAAATGCTCAACACCCTCGAGAACAAATTCAAGGCCGTAAAAAAGCTTGAGGATTTCACCGAAGAAAACACCTGGGTCGTTGTTTTTATCTTAAAGGTAAGCGGAATTATCCCCTCAGACCTTTCAAGCGTTATCTTCGGAGCAATGAATATTCCCTTCGGCAAATATTTTCTTTCGGCAAACCTCGGGCTGCTCGCCCTGAATGTAAGCTGGAGTCTCATCGGAGCCAAGGGCGATCTTTCGGACCCTCTTACCTATTTATATATGCTCCCGATAGTTGTGTGTCTGGCCATCTCACTTCCCTTTATACAAAAAGCGCGGAAAAGAAGCCGTGAAAAATCAGATAAAGCGAACTTGAGTTGATTCCGTACCCGTTCCTCCCGTGAATTTTTTTACGGGAGGTTTTTTCTTTCTTGCCTGCACCCGATAAAAAACTTTCTTTTTACCGTTGCAATAGTCAATACAGTATGATATAATGTGTGGAATTCGTTTTTCAGGTAGGTATTATATGATTTGTAATAACATTTTAGATGCGGTCGGTAACACTCCGCTCATACGCCTCAACAGAATGACAGACCCCGAGGATGCCGAAATTCTCGTGAAGTTTGAAGGTCTCAACGTCGGCGGCTCAATAAAGACGAGAACCGCCTTTAATATGATAAGGGACGCAGAAGAAAAAGGTCTCATAAATAAGGATACCCTCATAGTTGAGCCTACAAGCGGCAATCAGGGTATAGGTATTGCTCTTGTGGGTGCCGTACGCGGCTATAAGGTTAAAATTATTATGCCCGACTCTGTCAGCGAGGAAAGGCGCAAGCTTATGATGCATTACGGTGCCGAGGTAAGTCTCGTACACGATGCGGGAAACATCGGTGAATGCATCGAAACCTGTCTTAAGCTTGCTTTAAGAATCAAGAAGGATTATCCCAATGTTTTCGTACCTCAGCAGTTTGAAAACCTTGCCAACCCTGAAATTCACCGCAGTGCAACGGGTATGGAAATCATAAATCAGGTCAACGGACCCATTCACGGCTTCTGCTCGGGTATAGGCACCGGCGGTACAATTACAGGCATCGGTGAAACTCTCAGAAGATATAATCCCGACATTGAAATCTGGGCAGTCGAGCCTGACAAAGCGGCGATTCTCTCAGGCGGCACAATCGGCACTCACGTTCAGATGGGCATCGGTGACGGCTTCATCCCCGATATACTCAACACCGAGATTTACGACGATATCTGCATAATCACCGATGATGAAGCCCTTGAAACTGCAAAGCAGCTCGCAATCAAAGAAGGCATAATGTGCCGTATCAGCAGCGGAACAAACGTTGCGGCGGCACTTAAGCTTGCAAAAAAGCTCGGCAAGGGTAAAACCGTAGTAACCGTTTTACCCGACACGGCGGAAAGATATTTTTCAACACCGCTGTTTGAATAATATAAAAAATCAACCGCTGTATCAGCTTTGCTCTAAGCTTTTACAACGGTTGATTTTTTGTTTCGTTTTAGTTATAAATACCTTTCAATGAAGCTGTCTGTGGCAGAAAAATATTTTTCTCCGCCGACCTTAAGATTCTGAGCATGGTTTGCGCCGTCAATAAGAAGTAGCTTCTTTTCACTTCCGCAGGCATGGTAAAGCTGAACAGCCATCTCGAATGGTATTAAGCCGTCCTCTTTACCGTGAATAAACAGTATCGGCGTCCTTGACCTTCTTACGCTTTCAATAGGGCTGACTTCACTTATGTCAAAACCGCTTTTTCTTTTATTTATGCTGTTCAGTATTCTCAGAATCGATTTGCTGACCTTTTTGCTTTTGCTGAATTTCATGGTAAGAAGCTCTGCCAACTCCGTAAAGCCGCTATCCTCAACAATAAATTTAACATTATCCGGCAGCTTCTTATCACCTGCCATAAGAAGCGCTATATCTGCCCCCATCGAAACACCGTGCAGAATGATTTTTATATCCTTACCGAAGGTTTCCGTCATATAATCAAGCCATCTGAAGCAGTCGACAGTTTCGTGGTATCCGAGAGTGCAGTATTTACCCTCGCTTTCTCCCGAGGCTCTGTGATCAGGCAGAAAGACATTATATCCCTTTCCTATATAGTAGCTTGCCATACCGCCGAGTCGCTTTCCGTTGCCTCTGTAGCCGTGAATACCAAAAACATATACATCGCTTTCTTTTTCCGCTTTAAGCAAGCGTCCCGTAAGACACATTCCCGAAGAATTCACAACAGTATGCTTCTCATATCCGTAGGCCTCAACCCACTTGACATTATTCTCAACAAATCCCGCGAGGCTCTCTGAATCACAGTTTATAAGAGAAAAAGATATTTTTTCAGGCGGTACAAAATGTCTGTTAAAAAGCAGCTCATAGCTCAGATTGCACAAGCCGCAGCTCACTGCCGCCACACCGGCAGAGGCCACACAGACAGCAGCCGCTTTCTTTAATCCGTTCATATTAAAAATTCCTTTCCGTTTCTATTAAGGAGTATACTACGGACAGTTTTTTAATCAACAGCTTAAATCTATTATTTATACAATTTTTACAGTTAGTTACAAAACGGCAAAATGTGTCTGTTTTATTTTCCGATATGTAAAAAAAGTCAGAACAAAAAGTCCTGACTTTTTATATTAGCATGTCCGCATACCTGCTCGTCGCAGGGCGTTACTTTCTTTGAAAGAAAGCAATCAAAGAACTTTTATTATTTCTTAGCTGTTGCTCTCTGTATAGCCTTAACAATTTCTACAACGGGAATTACGAGGAATGCAAGACCGAGTGAGATGAGATATGCCTTGAGGTCAAGGTGAGCAAAGCCGAAGAGATTTGAAAGGAAGTCAACCTCAACAACTGCGGTTGTGAGAAGGAAGGAGCCGACCATAGCGCCGTAAAGAGCTGCGTTGTGACTGCCTTTAAGCACCATACCGACAGAAGAGCCTCTCTGTGAGCGCATATTGAAGGAGTGGAAAATTTCACACATAGCCATTGTGAAGAATGCCATTGTCATACCCTCTGTGCTGTCGTGGATATTTGTCCATGCGAAGGCGGCACCTGTTTCAAGGCACTCGAGCCACTCACCGATATAGAAAGCGGCAACAGTAAGAATACTTACAAGTACGCCCTGATATGCACAGTCGAAGCCGAGTCCGCCTGCAAAAACACCGTCATTCTTGCTTCTGGGCTTTCTTCTCATAATATCTGCCTCAGGTCTTTCAAGCCCGAGCGCAAGAGCAGGAATACTGTCTGTTACAAGGTTGATGAAAAGAAGGTGGGGAGCTTCAAGGATCGTGAAGCCCATAATTGTTGCAAAGAAGATTGATATAACCTCTGAAAGGTTTGAGCCGAGAAGGAACTGAATAGCCTTACGGATATTATCGTAAATTCGTCTGCCCTCGCCTACTGCGGCAACGATTGTTGCAAAGTTATCGTCGGTAAGCACCATATCGGCAACGTTCTTTGTAACGTCTGTACCCGTGATACCCATACCGACACCGATGTCTGCGCTCTTGATTGAGGGAGCATCGTTAACGCCGTCACCTGTCATAGCGGTAACGTAGCCCTTCTTCTTCCAGGCATTGACTATTCTTGTCTTGTGCTCGGGCTGTACTCGTGCATATACAAAGGTGTTTTCAACTACCTTTTCAAATTCCTCGTCGGAGTACTTATCAATATCAGCGCCCATCATTGCCTGACTGTCATCAGTGAGAATACCGAGGTCTCTTGCAATAGCCTTTGCGGTATTGATATGGTCACCCGTAATCATAATAGGTGTGATACCTGCACTGCGGCACTCAACGATAGCATCCTTAACCTCAGGACGTATCGGGTCAATCATACCCGTAAGACCGATGAAGGTCATATCATATTCAAGTGATTCCGAATCAAAGGCGGTAGGAGCAGCAGAATACTTCTTGTAAGCGACTGCAAATACACGAAGAGCCTTATTACCCATACGGGTGTTCTCTTCCATAATCTTACCGCGGATTTCGTCATTCATTTCGAAGACCTCACCGTTAATATCGGCGTGAGTACACTTCTTGAGAATTTCGTCGGGAGCACCCTTCGTAAACTGTACGAAGGCACCGTCATAGCTGTGTACGGTTGACATCATCTTTCTGCCTGAGTCGAAGGGAACCTCACCGATTCTGGGATACTTTTCAGCAAGCACTGCCTTAGGAAGCTCAAGAGTCTTTGCATAGTTGATAAGAGCAACCTCATCAGGCTCACCCGTACCCTTGCCGTCCTCGGAAACCTCTGCATTGGTACAAAGAGCCATAGCAGTAGCAAGGAGCTTTTCGTCGGGAGCGTAGTGGTCAACAACGGTCATAACATTCTGTGTAAGAGTACCTGTCTTATCCGAGCAGATAATCTGAGTACAGCCGAGAGTTTCAACTGCATTCATCTTACGGATGATGGCATTCTTTTTCGACATATTTGTAACGCCGATTGAAAGTACGATTGTCATAACCGCAACGAGACCCTCGGGAATAGCCGCAACCGCAAGGGCAATAGCGGTAACGAAGGAATCAAGAGCTACCTTATAGAATTCTCCCTCTGCGCCTGTGATAAAGTGCATAGCGATGTTATAGCCGAAGATAACAACACAAACTGCAAGAACAAGCTTTGTGAGTACCCTTGAAAGCTGCTCAAGCTTTATTTTAAGAGGAGTCTTACCCTCCTCAGCAAGGGAGATAGCATTAGCAATCTTACCCATTTCGGTATCCATACCTGTTGCTACTACAACTGCCTTACCGCGTCCGTAAACGAGAGTTGAGCCCATATAAGCCATGTTCTTACGGTCACCGAGAGCAACCTCGCTATCTTCCTTCTTGCCCATAAGTGCATTTACAAGCTTTGTTACCGGTACGGATTCACCTGTAAGGGCCGCTTCCTCGATTTTCATGCTTGCACATTCAAAGATACGGCAGTCAGCAGGGATAGCGTCACCTGCATCAAGAAGGATAACATCACCGACTACAAGGTCTTCACTCTTAACAGTAACAATCTGACCGTCACGAAGAGTCCTTGTTGTTGCCGCAGACATCTTCTGAAGAGCTTCAACTGCCTTTTCAGCCTTACTTTCCTGCATAACACCGAGCACAGCATTGATGATAACAACTGCGAGAATGATAATTGTATCTGTTGGGAAGAAGCTGTGACCCGCAGCGGACGCCTCAATGTACTCTGTTACTGCCGAAATAGCAGCAGCAATAATGAGAATAATAATCATCGGGTCCTTGAGCTGATCTAAAAATCTAGCTGTAAGACTTTTCTTTTTTGCTTCTGCGAGCTTGTTTTTACCGTTAGCCTCAAGTCTTTTTTCTGCCTCGGCAGAGGTGAGACCTGCAGGTGATGAAGATACATGCTCAAAAACTTCATCGGTTGAGTGGAGATAGTGCTTCATAGTTTTTTCCTTTCGTTTTATAATATTTTTTGCCGTATTTTAACTTTTTATCAAAAAAGACCCTTAACAGATTTCTCTGCTAAAGGTCTTGCTACCGTAATCGGCTTGCAAACCAGCCATAAGGCGGATGTTGATTTGCAACTGTGAGCTACTCCCCTTCGGGTATCGACTGAAATTATTCTACCACTTTTTTCCTGAGTTGTCAACAACAATTTTGTTACTCTTTTCGTCAGAAAGCTTTCTTGTCATATATAAATTCATATAAAGGAAGCCTCCGCCGAATAAAAGCATAAGCAGGCCGTTCCACAACAACCCGATTTCATTTGTCAAGAGCCATATTATTACCACCGAGGAAAAGCCTAAAAATCCTACATTCATCACAGATAGCCTTTTTTCAGAAGCTCCGTAAGCTATCATCAATGCAAAGAACACAACACTCGAAGCAGTAGCCACTGCCTCCGCGATATCTGTTTTCCCCATAACATTATGCCACATTTCATCCCGCTCAAGCGGTCCATAGTCGATACTATGAAGTATTTCATAAAAATTCATTGCCACCTGAAGAGAAAAAACAAAAACAAGATAGCATACACTCATCACAAGCTGAAGCACAGATTTAAACTTAAATCTGTTTTTCGCAAAAGCCGCCGCAAGTGCCGAAAGCTGAATAAGCTCGAGAATCACCGTATCAGCCGCTAAGCCCAAATCCTGATTCGTAAGAATATGCGGCAAAGCTCCGAAGGCGGCAGAAACAGCCATCACAATAAAGCCAACGTTTTTATACGGTGAATCCTCTCTTCCGAAGGCTATATAATAAGCCGCTCCGACGGTAAAGATAAACATATACATCCCGCCGAAGTCATAGCTCTCCGTAAGAAGTACATAAGACATCAGAAGCGGTATCATTATAGCGGTTATCCATTCGGAGGCGGTATGCCTTGACCTTGCTCTTTCATCCTTTTTGATAATCCTTGAAAAGTATACGCCCACACCGAAAACCGCAAGCACTGCTAAGTTATATCCGACCATCTTAATTGAGCCGTATTCTGTGAAGAAAACCCCTTCAGCAATACTGATGACCCACAATACGGACAACACATAAAAAGCAGGCATACAGGATACGGACCTTAGCAAAAACATAACTGTTACCGTACAGACACTGCAGACAAGATAAAAATTAAAGCTGCTTTCAATAATCATATTGAGCTCGAAGACTTCAACAGTCATATAAAAGCCCGATATCATTCCTATAACTGCGGCAAGTGCACCGCCCTCACACCATATAGCACTCTCTCGCTTATTTTTATAAACATAAGCCGTTATACCCACACCAAGCACAAAAGGAACTGCTGCTATCGACTTGCGAAGGATTTCGGGCACGCTTTCCCAGATAAAAGCAACTATCAGAACAATTCCTACCGCACACAAAAATCCGCCGAGAACAGAAAAAACAAGCATAAGAGTTTTTTTGTAATCAGGCTTTTCCGTTTCGAGCTCCGTGTTTCTTTTTTTGCCGTAAAGCAACTCCTCAATCGATACACCGAAAACTGTCCTTAGCTTTCCCAACATATAAATATCCGGTTGAGTTCTGCCGTTCTCCCAGCTTGAAACCGCCTGTCTCGTCACGAACAGCTTTTCTGCAAGCTCCTCCTGAGTCATACCTCTCTCTGTTCGGAGCTGCTTGATGTTTTTAGAAATTCTCGTCATTTCTTTAGCCTCCTTTTACAAGGAAGATTTACAATCCTTGTGACTAAATTTTATATCCTTCCGAATAAAAAGTCACGCTACAATATGTTGCAAAGCACCTTATTTTTCCATAATATCAAGAAGCATATCGATTTCCCTGCTTGTTTCATAAAGAAAGCGGTAGCAATCCTCATCCTCACTGAGAAGTCTGCCGACCTTTTTCACTCTCATCAGAAAGCCTCTGTCAAGACGTACCTTATCGGTATTACCCACAAGCGGACAAACACCGTAGCCTCTTATATCGGGGATGACCCTGATTCTTCCTTCCTCAGTAACGTACGGGAAAAAAGGAAAAATCATACATGAAAGAGGTCTTTCGTCTCTGTTGCAGCTGCCGTCACACACCGCAATGCGTACTCCGTCCTTTTCCGTCACCTTAAGCGAGGTTTCCTCAAAGGGAAAAAGCAGCATTCCCGTACCCTCATCACCCTTACAGCAGGCTCCTTCGCAAATAAGTCCGCAATCCTTATACAGAGGAGTCTTATCTCCGATAATATTTTTTGCTTTTTTATACAATCTGTTATAGTTCATTTTTGTTCACCCTGCACCATTATACAACAAATTATTCCTTAATAACAGTTTCTTATTGAAAAATTTTAAATTCTGTGTTATATTTATCTTTGGTATTTTATTCGGAGGTTTTATATATTATGAGAATAGGCTTTGATAATGAAAAGTATATAAGAACCCAGTCCCAGAAGATAAGAGAAAGGGTTTCTCAGTTCGGAGGCAAGCTCTATCTTGAGTTCGGCGGCAAGCTTTTTGATGACCATCATGCCGCAAGAGTACTCCCCGGCTTTGAGCCCGACAGTAAGCTCAAGATGCTCCTCGAGCTTAAGAATGATGCTGAAATCGTTATCGCGGTAAGTGCAAAGGCAATCGAAGAAAAAAAGCTTCGCCGTGACCTTAACATTTCCTACGATAAAGAGGTACTCCGCCTTATTGACCTTTTCAGAAGCGTGGGTCTTTTTGTCGGCTCTGTTGTTGTTACACAGTACGACGGTCAGGGCGCCGCAGATAACTTCAGAAAGAATCTCGGAACCTTAGGCGTAAAGGTTTTCACACATCATAAAATCCCCGGCTATCCCGCAAATGTACCTCTCATCGTCTCCGAGGAGGGCTACGGCAAAAACGATTACATCGAAACCGAAAGAAACATCGTTGTTGTAACCGCCCCCGGCCCCGGAAGCGGTAAGATGGCTGCATGTCTTTCTCAGCTTTATCATGAAAACCTCAGAGGTATCAAGGCAGGCTACGCTAAATTTGAAACCTTCCCCGTATGGAATCTCCCCTTGAGTCATCCCGTCAACCTCGCCTACGAGGCGGCTACTGCCGATCTTGACGATATGAATATGATTGACCCCTTCCACCTTGAGGCTTACGGCACTCCCACAGTCAACTATAACCGTGACGTTGAGATTTTTCCCGTGCTTCAGGCAATATTCAACAAAATATACGGCGAGTCTCCCTACAAGTCACCGACGGATATGGGTGTAAACATGGTCGGCAACTGTATCGTAGATGACGAAGCAGTACGCGAAGCCTCCTTCCAGGAAATCATCAGAAGATACTACGGCTGTCTGTGTGACAGCAGAAACGGCAATAACACCTCCAAGGAAACCGAGAAGCTTTATCTTCTTATGAACAAGTACGGCATCAGCCTGAAAGACAGAGCCGTAGCTGTTGAAGCCAATAGGGTTGCCAAGGAAACCGAAGCCCCCGCCGCAACGATTGAGCTTCACGACGGTACTCTCGTAACGGGTAAAACCAAGGAGCTTTTGGGTGCCGCTTCAGCTGCAATTCTCAACGCTCTTAAGGCTCTTGCAGGTCTTGACGACGAGCTTCTGCTTCTCCCCGCTTCCATTATCGAGCCGGTACAGAATCTCAAGGTCAGCTATCTCGGAAGTAAGAACCCTCGACTTCACGTTGACGAAGTGCTTGTAGCTCTTTCCGTAAGTGCCGCAACGGATGAAAACGCCGCCAAGGTACTGTCCTGCCTTCCTCTTCTGAAAAACTGCGAGGCTCACATCTCGGTTATTCCATCAAGCGTTGATGCCGTATTTTTCAGAAAGCTCGGCATACATCTCACCTGTGAGCCCGAATATGAAAACGATAACCTTTTCCACGTTTCGCATTAAATAAAATAAAGGAGAAAAATTATGAGAGATTGGTCAAGATTATTACATTCCGTCGCAAAGCTCAACTATGAAGAAATCGTTCAGACTGGCAAGGAAAAAACCGCAAATGTACTTAAAATCATCGAAAAGTACTCCGATAGCGACGCTGCACCGATTACCCTTGCAGGCCTCGCCGCTTACACCGCTACCATTGACGAGGAGCTTTCGGACATTGAAATCAGACTTATTGAGGACATCATCGGCATAAAAGAAAGAGATTTCAAGCTCTTCATCCATCAGGTAAAAGCGGACAACAGAATAGTTGACGATCTTGTTGAAATTGCAAAATGTATGAATATGGAGGAAATGGAGGATTTCAGCCATCTTCTCGCTCTCATTTTTGCAGTTGACGGAAAAATTACCGACGAGGAGCTTGCTTTTATCAAGAAGCTCTGCGAATAATAAAAGGCAAAAAAGACTTCACCTTGTAAACGGGTGAAGTCTTTTATCTTTTCTGAGGGATAGCGATACACATTCTGACGCGTGATGATGTATCAAGATAAGCGGAGAACCTCCAAAAGGTGTGTGATTATGGGCAAAAAAGGTCAAAAGTCTTGTCGCAGTACTGTTTGACTTATTGGAATTTGATTATCTCTTTTTCAATTCAGCAATTGCCGCATAGTGCAAGACATCAAACTCGTTAGGTGCAATTTTTTCTAACAGTACCATATGTTCTCGTTCCCAATTCATAATTTCACTTTGAGTAAGAGATGCACCAACTCCTCGACATGCTTTCATTCTTCCGTTCCAGCTTTCACGTGTAAAATGTACATTTAACATGCATTCTTCGTGATACACCAATTCAAAATTCTCTATATAACAGTCAGGAATGTGTATAGGATGTTTTGTTTCACCGGCACCACTCCAATTAGGACTGTACTTAAGCACCAGTTCCTCACTTGCACCCGCAATTTTGTCCTCAAAAGGTAGCCATGCCATATAGAGAACAAGAATGCTACCATTCGGTTTTAACATACGGTAAAGCTTCGGCATAATTTTTTTGTGATCGAAATACCAAAAGCATTGGCAAGCTGTAATCACATCAAAGGTGTCATCGGGAAAATCCTGCGTTTCCGACGGAATAGCGTAATAGTCAATATCCATACCTGCGGACAGTTTCTTTGCCTGCTCAATTTGATTTTCCGAAATATCCGTTCCTGTCCATT
>JAZULG010000210.1:0-13182 GCA_045603005.1 Acutalibacteraceae bacterium | reverse complement strand
AATTTTAAAGGAGATAAATATTATGTCAAAGTATTCATTCGACACAAAATTCAGCGTACTTATGAAGGATCCTCAGGTTATGGAAATCGTTAACGACCTTTGCCCTGAGATTATGAATCATCCTATGAAGAATCTTGCTCTTTCAATGGGCTTCACACCTAACATGGGTATGGTAGTTCTTTCAAAGATCTATTCAAAAGAAAAGATTGAGGAATTCAGACAGAGACTTGAAGCAATCGAATAAAAAAGAACGCCCCGAGGGGCGTTCTTTTTTGCATAAATCAGCCGAGCACAAGCTCTACGGGACAGTGGTCAGAGCCGAAAATTTCGCTGTGGATTTTGGCTTCCTTTATCTGCTCCCTGAGTCTGTCGGAAAGGAGAAAATAGTCGATACGCCAGCCTGCATTCTTCATTCTTGCCTGAAAGCGGTAGCTCCACCAGGAGTATGCGCCTTCAAGGTCGGGGTATAAATATCTGAAGGAGTCGGTAAAGCCTGCTTCAAGTAATTGTGAAAATTTTCCTCTTTCTTCATCGGAAAATCCGGCATTGCCACGATTGCTTTTCGGATTCTTAAGGTCTATCTCTTCATGGGCGACATTAAGGTCGCCGCAAACTATGACAGGCTTGCTTTTATCAAGGGTGAGAAGGTATTCCCTGAAGGCGTCCTCCCACCTCATACGGTAGTCGATTCTTTTAAGACCATCCTGAGCGTTGGGCGTGTAGCAGGTGACGAAGAAAAACTCCGGAAACTCAAGCGTTATAAGCCTTCCTTCAGTGTCGTGCTCATCTATGCCCATACCGTATTTTACGGCTATGGGCTCTTCTTTTGTGAATATTGCAGTGCCTGAATAACCCTTCTTTTCGGCGTAATTCCAATACTGATGATAGCCCTCAAGAGGCATATCTATCTGACCTGCCTGAAGCTTTGTTTCCTGCAGACAGAATATGTCGGCATCAAGCTGTGCAAAGCTTTCAAGGAAGCCTTTTGTAACGCAGGCCCTTATTCCGTTGACGTTCCACGAGATAAATTTTTTCACATTTCATCAATCCTTCCTGTCGGGAGTGTTAACTTGTTATTCATTATTTGGCTTGATTTTATCATAATTTGTAAACTTTTTCAACACATTATATGACATCGGTTGACACTGTGGTGGTTTTGCATTATAATGTTAACACTAAATTGGAGTTTAATACCCATATTTAGTATTATAAAATATATATTATATAAAATAACAAAGAAAATTAAACGGAATAAAAGAGATATTACGGGAAACGAGGTATATGAAAATGAAAAAGAGACTTCTGGCGTGCCTGATGTGTATACTTATGGTGGTAGGTACCGTGCCGGTGATGCCGGCTGCGGACTATTTCGGCGTGGAGGCAAGGGCAGTGAATGTTGAAGCACTGTCCGAGGCTGTTGCGCTTGTGCCGCCCGAGGAATGGGACAAGTATATCGACACAGAGTATCTCAGTATGAACTACGAGTTTGCTCTGCAGATTCTGATGAACCCCGACGGCTTCTCTCAGGACTACATCGACAGCTGTACCGAGAGGCTTATGGGGGCTATTCAGGAGCTTGAGTATCACACCACAGGCGTTGTGCTCAATAATTCAAGCTACACCGCAAAGGTAGGCGACAGCTTCACTCTCAGAGCTATCCTTGCTCCCGACGGAAAGGGTGCAGACCCGGTTGTATGGTCAAGCAACAACGAGACTGCGGTTTCGGTAAACAACGGCGTTGTTACCGTAAATAAGCATTCTCAGCAGCCTGTTACCGTTACGGCAACCTCAAACGGACACAGTGCAACCTGTACCGTTACAACCCTCAACCCCTTCGGCGGAGTAAGCCTTTCCCACTCAACACTTGAGCTTTTTGAGGGTGACAGATTCACTCTTACCGCAACAGCTTACGGCACCGACAGCACAGCTCTTCCCACCGACAAGGTAACCTACAGCTGGAAAAGCAGCAACAGTGAGATAGTATCCGTCAGCGACAACGGTGTCATCACAGCCGCAGGCGATGGCGAATGTACCGTTACCGTAACCGCTGTAAGCGGCACCTCAATCTATACCGCAACCTGCACCGTAAAGGTTAATGAGACTATTCCCGTTGCCTCACTTTCCACTGCAGAGCTTTCAACCTCAAAGACAGTGAATATCACCGTAGGTGAGGATTATACCTTCAATGTTCTCGTTTTACCCTCAAATGCTACAAACAAAAACCTTAACTGGAGCTGTACCGACAGTACGGTTCTTTCAATAAGCAACATAAAAGTAAGCGCGACGGGTGTCGCAAGTGCAAAGCTCACGGGTCTCAAGGCAGGTACAACAGAGGTTACCTACGTAACCACAGACGGAACAAACATCAGCGGCTCCTTCACTGTTGTTGTAAAGCCTCTTATAACCTCACTAGCCCTTGTTGACGAAATGAAGGTTCTCACTCTCACAACCTCAGGCGAGCGTTTTTCAACGGTTATTATGCCCGCAGATGCAGGTAACAAGACCCTTAATTGGCAGACAAGTGACAAGACAGTCTGCGAGGTAGACTATAACGGTGTGCTTTATCCCAGAGGCCTCGGCACCTGCACAATCACCGCAACCACTCAGGATGGTACAGAAATTTCCGTTACGGGTAAGGTAAGAGTTACCGAAATGGCTTCTGTTGTAACGGTCAGCAAGTCCTCTCTCAGCCTTGCCGTGCCTGCAACCTACAACCTTTCCGCTACGGTTGTGAATATCGACGGCACAAGCTACAGCGACGTAAAGTGGTCGTCGGGTGACCCCTCAATCGCTTCTGTTGATCAGAACGGTGTTGTTACCGCAAAATATCCCGGTGTTGTTGTAATCAAAGCAGAGGCTATGGACGGTACGGAAAAATATGACACCTGTATTGTCACGGTTACTCAGCCTCTTGAAGGACTTACTCTTCCCGCAACAAAGGGTGTTTACCTTGGCAACAGTGTAACTCTCAAGCCCACCTTTATCCCCGAATATGCATCAAACAAGAAGGTTACATGGGAATCCTCTGATAAATCCGTTGCAACCGTTGACCAGAGCGGTATCGTTACCTCAAAGAGCGTGGGTAAGACAACGATTACCTGCACCTCTGAGGACGGAGGTATTGTAGCAACCTGCGTTGTTACCGTGCTTATACAGACAACCGGCGTAAGCCTCAACTATACAACAGCAAAAATCTGGAAGGACAAGACAATCACACTTATCCCCACAATTACTCCGGAAAATGCAACAAACAAAAACGTTACCTGGACATCCTCTGATAACTCTGTTGCTCAGGTTGACGAAAACGGTGTTGTAACGGGTGTCGCAGGCGGAACCTGCACCATTACCTGCACCACCGACAACAGCAGCAGAATTGCAAAATGTACCGTTACGGTGCTTGAAAGTGTTACGGGTGTAGCCTTTGCCTCGGATAAGATAAGCCTTTATCTTGGTCAGACCTATACGAACAAGGTGAACGTAATTCCTTCCACAGCAACAAATAAGAGCGTATCCTGGGCAACAAACAACGATCTTATCGTAAGAGTGTCACAGACCGGTGAGCTTACTGCAGTAGGCGAGGGTACCGCTATCGTAACGGTAAAAACCGAGGACGGCGGCTTTATCGCAACCTGCGAGGTAACGGTATATTCAAAAATACCCGTAACGGGACTTACACTCGATAAAAGCACCCTCAGCCTTGATGTAGGTGAATACTACACCTTCCTTGCAACGGTATATCCCTCAAACGCAAGCAACAAGGGTATAACATGGAGAACCGATAACAGCACTGTTGTTGCAATTTCCCAAACGGGTCTTATAAAGGCAAAGGCGGCAGGTACCGCTATCATTACCGCAACCACCGATGACGGAAACTACACTCAACAGTGTAAGGTAACCGTCAGTCAGCCGGTAACGGGTGTAAGACTTAATATTGCAAGTGTAAATATAGCAAAGGGCAAACAGAAGAGCCTTATAGCAAACGTGCTTCCGACCAATGCCACCAATAAGGAAATTATCTGGGAAAGCAGCGACGAGGAGGTTGCGATCGTTTCACACACCGGTCTCGTTACTGCAGTGGGCTCAGGTAACTGTACCATTACGGCAACCACTGTTGACGGTATGTTCACAGCAACCTGCGACTTTACTGTTTATACACCGGTAACAAGCATTACCATAGCTGCAACGGAGATGAAAATTCCCCGAGGCGATGTGAGACTTCTTTCCGCTAAGGTTTATCCCTCCGATGCAAGTAACAAAACAATATCATGGCATTCAAGCAACACAAACGTAGCAACCGTCAACGAGGTCGGTCAGGTTACCGCAAGAGCAAGAGGTACTGCTATCATTTACGCAACCTCAAACGACGGCGGCTTTATGGCACAGTGTGTTGTTCAGGTAGTTCAGCTTGCTACGAGTGTATCTCTCAACTATGCAAGTATAACCCTTGACGTGGGCGTATATAAGCAGTTTACCGCCACCCTTACTCCCGCAACTGTATCGGATACAACGGTTAAATGGTCAACCAGCAACAAGAATGTTGTAGTTGTCAGCTCAAAGGGTCTCATAAAGGGTGTCGGCCCCGGTACTGCAACAATTACCTGCCGTTCCGGTGACGGCGCGGTTTCAACAACCTGTAAAATTACCGTAACACAGCCCGTAACAGGCATTACCCTCAGTCCCACCTCAATGAATGTGAGAGAAAACGGACTCAGAGCCATTACGGCAACGGTAGAGCCTGCAAATGCAACCGATTCAAAGGTGCACTGGATTTCCTCCAACCCCACAATAGCAAGCGTTGACGCTGACGGTATCGTTTACGGCCATAAGCCGGGTACTGTTACCGTTACCGCCATATCAAATAATAACAGCGAAATAACTGCAACCTGTAAGGTAACGGTTGTCCGCTCTGTTACGGGAATTGCGCTTAATAAATCAACCGTAACAATGAATGTAGGTGCTTCCACGACGGTTTCGGTTACCTATATGCCGTCTGATGCCTCAATCAAGAAGGCAAAGTGGACATCAAGTAACTATGATGTTGCCGATGTTGATGCTAACGGAAAAATCATCGCGAAGGCACCCGGATATGCAATCATCACCGCAAAGAGTACCGACGGCGGTTTCACTGCAACCTGCAGTGTGCTCTGTATCCAGCCTGTAACAGGTGTAACTCTTTCCGATAAAGCGGTTTCTCTTGAGGTTGATGAAAAATACACGCTTAAGGCAACCGTGAAGCCCTCAGATGCGAGTGATAAATCACTCAAGTGGTCTTCAAGCGACAAGAGTGTTGTTACCGTTTCATCTTCAGGTGTGCTTACCGGTAAGGCTCAGGGTACTGCAACGATCACCTGTAAAACAGTTGACGGCTCCTTCAAGGCAACCTGTACCGTAACGGTGCTCAAGAAGGTAACGGGTATATCTCTTAACTATAACAGCAAGGTTCTCTATCTTGATAAAACTCTTCAGCTCAAGGCTACCGTTACACCTACCGATGCAACAAACAAGGGTGTCTATTGGTATACCTTTGACAAGAATGTTGCAACCGT
Source organism: Acutalibacteraceae bacterium (assembly GCA_045603005.1). GTDB lineage: Bacteria > Bacillota > Clostridia > Oscillospirales > Acutalibacteraceae > UBA6857. The sequence continues at coordinate 7,636 of JAZULG010000210.1, read as the reverse complement.
TGACCAAAAGGGTCTGGTAACTCCTGTAGCTCCCGGTTCTGTTACAATAGGAGTAAGAACAAATGACGGTTCCTTCAAGGCCTACTGTAAGCTTGAGGTCAAAAAGGCTGTAGAGGAAATAAGTATAAATAAGAGCAGTGTAACAATTTACGTTGACGAATATTACAAGCTTTCTGCAAAGATACTCCCCGATGATGCAACAGATAAAACCGTAAAGTGGTCTGTAAGTGACAGTACCGTGCTTGCAATCAGCTCAACCGGACTTATCAAGGGTAAATCCGGCGGCACTGCAACAGTAACGGCTACTGCTGAAAACGGTCTGAAGGTAAGCTGTAAGGTAACGGTTCTTCAGTCTGTTGAGGGCGTTGAGCTCAATAACAGCAGTCTGACTCTTTACACCGGTGAAACAGAGGCTCTTATTGCAACTGTACTTCCGGAAGGTGCCTATAATCAGGGCGTTAAGTGGAACAGCTCAAATACAAAGGTTGCAACCGTTTCAACCAAGGGTATTGTAACCGGTATCAAGGCGGGCAAGGCGACAATCACAGTTACCACTGCCGAGGGCGGATACACCGCTACCTGTGAGGTAACCGTTGAGCAGCACGTGACATCAATCGGCTTTACCGTATCAGGTCTTGAAATCAGAAAGGGCGAGGAGGCTGACCTTACAGTCAAGGTTCTTCCTTCAGACGCCACAAACAAAGCATATACAATAGTAAGCTCCGACCCGCAGACAGTATTTGTTGACGACAGAGGACATCTCGTAGCTCTCAAGGGCGGCAGCGCAACAATAACCGTTACCGCAGAGGATAACGGCAAAAAGGGTATCTGTCACGTAACAGTTATGGAGCCGGTAACCGGTGTCAGCCTTGAAAAGGATGAGGACACGGTTTATGTAGGTGATAAGCTTGTTATCGGTTCGGAAATTTCTCCCTCTGATGCAACAAACAAGACTCTTACATGGTCATCCTCCGACCCGAGAGTAGCTTCCGTAAACTCCGAGGGCATCATCACCGTACTCAAGTCCGGTGAGGCGATAATTACCGTAACAACCGTAGACGGCGGCTTCACAGACAGCTGTGTGCTTACCTGTCTTCAGGCTCCCGAGGCCATCGATATGGAAAAGGAGATTACCGTGATCAGAGGCGAAGGCGGCAAGCTCACTGTTACCGTACTTCCCGAGGACAGCTATGATAAGACGGTTACCTTCAGGAGCGATGATGAGAGCATTGTAAAGGTTGACGACAACGGAAACTTCATCACTCTCGCTCCCGGTATTGCAACAATAACCGTAACTGCCGTTATGGGCGGTGTTTCGGCTGAATGTACCGTTAACGTAATAGAGCCGGTTACAAGTGTAGATATCAAGGAAAAAGAGATAACCGTATACAAGGGCAGTGAATATGATTTTGATGCAGTGATATATCCTGCAGACGCTACCAATCAGGTGGTGCTCTGGAAGGTGAGCAACCCTGCAGTGGCAAAGATAGATTCAAACGGCAGTCTTACTGCTCTTTCCGACGGAGAAACCTATGTAACCGTTACAACACTTGACGGAAGATATATCGACTTCTGTAAGGTAAATATAGTTCTTGCTGTTGAAGCTATTACAACAGAAAAGAGCGAGGTAAGTCTTGTCGAAGAGGAAACAGCCGATATCGGTGCCAAGGTATTCCCCGAAAATGCATACAATAAAGAGCTTACCTTCGAAAGCGACGATGAGAGTGTTGCTACAGTTGATGAAAAGGGTGTAATCACCGCTGTTTCAAAGGGTGAAACCTTTATCACCGTTACATCTGAGGATAACAAAGAAATAACTGCTACCGTTAAGGTGACAGTTATCCGCGTTGTTGAAGAAATTACTCTCAGCTTCGATAAGGAATATCTGTGGAACGGTGAAACGGGCAGTATTTCCGTAAACCTTATTCCCGCAGACCCCACTGACGAAAGCGTAACCTTCACCTCAGCAGATGAAGCAATGGCAACTGTTGACGAAAAGGGCGTTGTAACCGCAATCGGTGCAGGCGAGGTTAAAATCACAGTAGCCACAACCGACGGCAGAGCAAGTGCAGAGATAACGGTTGAGGTCCGTCAGCAGGTAGAGGGCATCGAGCTTACCGAAACAGAAAAGACAGTAAGCATTGACGATGTATTCGACCTTACAGTAAATGTACTTCCCGCCGATGCATATAACAAGGATGTTATATGGACATCAAGCGACGAAGAGGTACTCACAGTTGCTGACGGTAAGGTAACCGCTCTCAAGACGGGCGAAGCAACAATCACCGCTGTTTCGGCCGAAAACGGAGAAATCAAGGCTGAATGCAAGATTACGGTTATCCGTATGGCTGAAAGTGTAGAAGCAGAATTCGACAAGGAATACCTCTGGGTAGGCGAGACAGGAAATGTCAGCTATACAGTCCTTCCCGAGGATACAACAGATAAGAGCGTAACCTTCATTTCAGAGGACGAAGCAATAGCAACCGTCGACGAAAAGGGCGTTGTAACTGCAATCGGTGCAGGCGAGGTTAAAATCACAGTAGCCACAACCGACGGCAGAGCAAGTGCAGAGGTCATAGTTGAAGTCCGTCAGCAGGTTGAGGGCATCGAGCTTACCGAAACAGAAAAGACAGTAAGCGTTGACGATGTGTTCGACCTTACAGTAGATGTGCTTCCCGCCGATGCATATAACAAGGATGTTATATGGACATCAAGCGACGAAGAGGTACTCACAGTTGCTGACGGTAAGGTAACCGCTCTTAAGACGGGCGAAGCAACAATCACCGCTGTTTCGGCCGAAAACGGAGAAATCAAGGCTGAATGCAAGATTACGGTTATCCGTATGGCTGAAAGTGTAGAAGCAGAATTCGACAAGGAATACCTCTGGGTAGGCGAGAGCGGAAATGTCAGCTATACAGTCCTTCCCGAGGATACAACAGATAAGAGTGTAACCTTCACTTCAGAGGACGAAGCAATAGCAACCGTTGACGAAAAGGGCGTTGTAACCGCTCTCAGGGCAGGTGAGGTAGCTATCACAGTAGCCACAACCGACGGCAGAGCAAGTGCAGAGGTCATAGTTGAAGTTCGTCAGCAGGTTGAGAGCATCGAGCTTACCGAAACAGAAAAGACAGTAAGCGTTGATGATGTATTCACCCTCAATGCAACAATCCTTCCCGCCGACGCATACAATAAGGGAATCGAGTGGAAGTCTTCAGACGATACAGTTCTTACAGTAGAAGACGGCAAGGTAACCGCTCTTAAGACGGGCGAAGCAACAATCACCGCTGTTTCAGCCGAAAACGGAGAAATCAAGGCTGAATGCAAGATTACGGTTGTTAAGTATATCGATACAATATACTTCCGTGAAAATGAAATCAAGGTCGAAAAAGGCGGAGAATATTTTATTGATGTAACATATCTTCCCGTTGATGCAACCGAAACGGAGCTTACATGGATAAGCTCAGATGAAAGCATCCTTGATGTTCTTGAAAACGGTAAGGTCAGGGCACTTAAGGCAGGTGAAGCAAAGCTCACTGTTAAGACAGTACGTGATGATATCTTTGCTGAGTGTACCGTTACCGTTGAAGTAAAGAGTGAGGCTCTTGAGCTTGATGTTGAAAAGACAGAGCTTTACTGCGGAGATTCTCTTCAGATTAAAGCTACCGTACTTCCCGAGGATGTAACAAACAAGAAGGTTATCTTCACAAGCTCCGATAAAGATGTACTCACCGTTGATGAAAATGGTGTTGTTACCGCAACCGGTAAGGGTACTGCAAAGATTATCGCAGAAACCGAGGATACAGGTGTTAAGGCAGAATGTGAAATTACCGTACACAAGCACGTTGAGTCGGTAAGCATAAGCAGTCACAGCTACACCGCCTATGAGGGCAGAGGATTTACTCTTACCGCTCAGGTTAATCCCTCTGATGCACATATAACCGATATTATATGGAAAACAAGCGACAGCACTGTTGCAACCGTAGAAAAGGGCGTTGTAACACCTCTCAGAAAGGGTACTGTAATAATCAGCGCACACAGTGTTGACGGCGGCTTTGTGGACTACTGCTTCGTAAATGTAGGTATAGGCATTGAGGCTATCAGCTTCGATAAGACCGAAATGAGTATTCACAAGGGTGAGAGCTTTGATATTAATGTTACGGTAAGCCCTGAAAATGCAACCGCAAGGGAGCTTATCTGGACAAGCTCCGACAGCGAAATCGCAACAGTGACAGACGGTACTGTTACCGCAGGCAGCAAGTCGGGCACCGTGGAGATAAAGGCAACAGCCACAGATAACAGCGAGGCTTATGCGGTATGTACCGTAACGGTAATCGAGCCGGTAACGGGTATCCTTCTCAATGAAGAGGAAATCGAGCTTATGGCAGAGGAAACCTTCACCCTTGTACCCGTAATCACTCCCGACAATGCAACCTATCCCGAGGTTCAGTGGAAGACAAGCGATGAAAATGTTGCTGTCGTTGACGAAAACGGCGCTGTAACCGCAGTTGCACCGGGAAGCGCAATAATCACCTGCACAAACAAGGACAGCCTTGTATCGGCTTTCTGTCAGGTTTATGTACCTACTCCCGTTGAAATCTTCAGCATTGAGCTCGGAAGTCTTTCATTGAGCAAGGGCGCATCTGCTGAGCTTATACTTACAGCTTATCCCGTAAATCACGATGAAAGCTTCACCTTTGCCTCCTCCGATAATACAGTGCTTACTGTAGATACACACAGCGGAAAGGTGACGGGTGTGGGCTCAGGCACCGCAACGGTAACTGCAGTATCAAGCCTTACGGGTAAGACTGCGACGGTGGATATTCTTGTTATTCAGCCCGTTGAAAGCATTAGCTTTGAGCTGAGCGAATATAACGGAGCATACACCGGTCTTACACATAAGCTCAGATACAGTATTTATCCTGCAGATGCATATAATCAGAGTGTGCGATTTGAAAGCTCAGACAAAGAAATCGCGACAGTTGATGCTGACGGTAATATTACCTACCATAAGAAGGGTGAGGTCACAATTAAGGTAATTTCACTTGAAAAGGGCCTTTACTCCGAGTGTAAGGTTAAGGTAAGTCAGTCTCCCGAGACAGTACATATCAGCTCAGCTTCCAAAACTCTTTCAGTGGGAGACGAGCATCAGCTTACGGTTGCAATCACTCCCGTAGATGCGGACAATCAGACAGTTATATGGTCAACCACTGCAGCGGATGTTGTCTCTGTTGATCAGACCGGTAAGATTACCGCACTTATGCCCGGCACAGCAACCATCACAGTAACCACATGGAACGGAAAAACCGCCACCTGTGAGGTAACGGTTGAATAAAAAAGCAGAAAAGTTCTTTGGTTACTCGGCTCCCTTGAAAGGTAATTCCCTCTGTTAGAGGGAGTGTCACGAAGTGACGAGGGTGTGCCAGTTTCCGGAGGAAAAGCTGTCAGGACGGAGTCCTGACTGAGGGGTTCTCAAGAAAGTAACGCCCTTGCGGCGAGCAAGAAAATGCAAAATGCAAAGTGTAAAATGCAAAATTGCGTCGGACTCGGGTAGAAAAAGGGAAAGAACTGCCCGCCGGATTTATAAATGTAAAAAGGACGCTTCCGATGAAGCGTCCTTTATTTCTTTATCATTTATCCTTCTTTTTAGGGTAAGGTGTTTTTTCGTCTGTCCTGTCCATCAGAAAGTCAAGGCTTGTTTTATAAAAATCGGCAAGAATTTCAAGGTTTTCAACGGTGGGAAGAAGGTCGCCTCTTTCATATTTTGAAAGAATGCTCTGGGATATTCCCGTTTCCATCTGAACCTTGAGCTGGGTATAGTCATTCATAACTCTGATAAGCTTGATATTTTTCATAGTGTCACCTCTATATTCAAATTTATCATAAATTATGTTTGACTTTCATAATTTATTTGAATATAATATTCATATGATGAATATTGTTGCCGCGAAAGAAAAAAGTTTATCAAAAGAAGTCCGTTAATAGCGTTATATCTATTGAATTTGGAAATATATTTATTTATAATGTTATTAACCGAATAAAGAAGGGAAGGAAAAATTATGGGATACAGTTATTACAAGCAAATCGCAAAGGATTCTCTTTCAGGAAAATGGAACACGATAATTATCGGATCGTTGATTTATTTTGTCGTGACTTCAATTTGTCAGATTCCGTCGCTGTTTTCATCCGTTCATGAAATGATTACATTATTTAAAATAGAGGTGCCGGATTTTATGATTTCAACCTCTGCTTTTTTTGCCTATTCTCCTATCAGCAGTATCACAAGCTTATTCAGTAGCTTTGCACTGCCTGTGCTTGCCTTCGGGTTTTTCTCAATAGGCTATAAGGTGATAAATAAGCAAACGATTGATAATACTACAATATTTGACGGCTTCAGAAACTTCATAAATGTTTTCCTTGTTAATTTACTTATAGGTATTTTCACATTTTTATGGACTTTGCTTTTTATTATTCCCGGTATAATAAAGGCCCTTTCTTATTCTATGGCAAACTATATTATAGCTGAAAACCCCAATATCAGCGCCTCTGATGCCATCAAAGAATCAAAAAAGCTTATGGATGGAAACAAGCTTGATTATTTTATGCTTAGTCTCAGCTTTATAGGTTGGCATTTACTTGATATTTTCACTCTGGGTATTCTTTCGATATGGTTAATTCCTTATATATATGCGACCAACGCCGCATTTTATGAAGCTGTAAAGAATGAAAAATACGGTGAGTATGCACCTTACGTCTATAAAAATATGCTTTATGTTCAGATAGAAAACGGATATTTCAATCCTCAGCAGGGCAACGTACCCTACGGACAGAATCCCAATGGATATGTTCCTTATCAGCAGGGTACTGCACCCTACGGACAGAATCCCAACGGATACGCTCCTTATCAGCAAGGTACTGCACCCTACGGACAGAATCCCAACGGATATGCTCCTTATCAGCAGGGCGGAGCACCTTATACAACCTCACCTCAGGGCTTCATTTCCGATGAATACGGAAATCCGATATCTGCACCCGAGAGTCACACAGATATAAATCAGGGTAATAACACCGATAATTAAAAGCCACATATAGAAATAAAGGACGCTTCCGATGAAGCGTCCTTTATTTCTATATTCAGGTCTTTATTGTAAGAATACCCAAAAGACGGATTATAGCGAAGAAAAAAGTAGCTGTTAAACGAAGCTGTTTACAGCTACTTTTATTATCTTTTATCAGCCCTCGCCGGGCAGGCATTCTTTTCTTGAGAACCCCTCAGTCCTTGCGGACAGCTTTTCCTCCGGAAACCGGCACACCCTCGTCACTTCGTGACACTCCCTCTAACAGAGGGAATTACCTTTCAGGGGCGCCGAGAACCAAAAGAACTTTTCTGCTTTCTTTTGGGGCGGGCAGAGGTTAACCGCTATATGTCAGCTGCAACGCAATTCTGCATTTTGCACTTTGTATTTTGCATTTATCAGATGCCGCCGCCTACTGAGCCGTCCCAAGTATCAACGGTTGTGGCCTTCATTTCTTCTTCGTCAAACCAACGTGTTGTTACAGCCTTTGTCTCTGTAAAGAAGCGGAATGCATCCTTACCGAGGCAGTGGAGATTACCGAAGAAGGAGAGCTTGTGGCCTGT
>JAZULG010000209.1:0-9516 GCA_045603005.1 Acutalibacteraceae bacterium | reverse complement strand
TGAACTGGGACAATTTGATGAATGTTTGGGATGAATTCCTTAAGTTTATGGACAGAGTAGTTCAGTGGCTTCAGTATGTCTTCGGTGTTACTGATGAGTGGCCCCCGAAGCCTTATCCCGACATCGATGCAGATAAGAATGCATAATAGTTTGAAAGGAGAATTTAGACATGGAATGGCCGATGCTTGAACAGATTTATCTTATTTTCAGCAGAATTTTCGATGGCTTCTTTAATTTCCTTTACAACATTTTTAATGGAAGCGACGAAGAATAATTCTAAAAGTAATGAACCCTGCAGTTAACTGCAGGGTTTACTTTTTTATATGTCTGTTTTTCGTAAAATTAATGTTTCCGCAGTGAAAAACAAAATACATCCTATACCGTAGCAGATAATATCCGCAACAGAGAAGGTTCTTCCAAGAAGAACAGAAATAAATCTGTTCCCGTCGAGTCCCGGCAGGGCAACAAAGTCAAAATACTGTCCTGCTTCAACCACTGCGGCAAAAAGGAACACAAACAGCGGCAGCAGCTTTGTTTTTATAGGGAAAAAGGCTCTGAAAAACAAGCAGATAAACACTGTTACGAGCATATCGCCGACATAGGGTCTTATAAAGCTGTCTCTGACAAAAAGTGCGATAAACACCTCAATGGCAAAAACTGCAACAAAGAGAAAAATATATGTGAGTCTGTGTTTTCTTTTCTTTTTATCACCGCCTGAAATCTTTATATCATATATCCGGCTATTTTGCAAGCTACGGTTGACAGATGCTGTAAATATGTTAAAATATAATCAGACTGAAAAGGAGGAAAAGCTATGCTTGATTTTTTGAATAAGGTTGATATTATCCCCGAAGGTTATTTTGCCGACAGGATGAAAACAGAGGTTGAGCCTTACCTTCAGAAGAAGGGGAGAGAAGGTGAGCTTTTCGCTGCTGACGGAACAAGGCTTCACTACGAAGCCTATGAAAAGCTGCTTTCAAGGGGCAGCATAGTTATCCTTCACGGCTTTACGGAAAGTGCGGAAAAATTCCGTGAGGTCACATATTATTTCCGTAAGGCAGGCTACAGTGTGTTTGTTCCTGATATGAGGGGACACGGAAAGTCCGCACATAAATCGGAAAAGGCGGAAAGGGTAGAGGTTGATTCTTTCGACCAATACGCAGATGACCTGCACCTTTTCATAGAAAGCGTTGTAAAGCCTGCAAGCATAAACGGCAGAATTTATATCTATTCCCATTCTCTCGGCAGTACCGTTGCGCTGCTTTATATGATGAAGCATCCTCACAGTGTCAGCAAGGCGGTGCTTTCCTCTCCGATGATATGCGGAAATATGGGTATGCCCGTTGCCGTTGCAGGTACTGTGGCGAAGCTTCTCTGCGGTCTTGGCGGCAGTAAGATATCCGCCCCGGGAAGATGCGTATTTGACCCCTCTCAGACTGTTGAGCAGAGCGATGCGGTAAGTGCCGCAAGGTTTATGTACTATCATGAAAAAAGAAAGGCAGAGCCACTTTATCAGACGAGCGGACCCTCCTTCGGCTGGGTTAAGGCGTCGCTCACGGCAAGGGACAGAATTTTATCCGATGAAGGGATAGGCTTACTTAAGGCTGAATGCCTCATTTTCAAGCCCGAGGAGGACAGACAGCTTCTGGGCGGATATACGGATAAGTTTGCAGAAAAGGCGGATATCAAAATAAAGAACGTGAAAAACTCAAAGCACGAAATCTTTATGAGCGGCGACAGTACTCTTGAATGGTACTACGGCGAAATAATGGAATTTTTCTCGGAAATATAAAAGAGCGGGGACTGTGAAGCGGTAAAGGAAAGGATATTTCCCTTACGGACCTACAGCCCCCGTAAAATTATTTGTTGTCGATGGTGTTTTCCTGATTGCGGTAAACAACGAATTTGCAGAAAAGATATTCAAGCACGAAGTTTGAAACCATTGTAAGAGCGAGCACGATATACTCGTTTATGCCCTTTCCCGTAGCAAGCTCACCGAGTATTGTTGAAACCGGTGTGAAAACAAGGTAGAAGCCTGCAATCTTAGCCATGGCAATGGGTACGTTAGCGGCTGAACGGAAGGTGTAACGACGGTTGAAGGTGAAATTCCACAGAACCGAAAGCACAAGGGCAACGAGATAGCATACACCGTATTCCGCGCTGAGTATTTTGAGAAGGGTCTCATTCTGAATGTTGAGGTTGGGAACAACAACCTCATTTAGCAGAGTGAAGGAGCCTACCTGAATAATACCTGCCGATGCGGAAAAGAGAGCGAATTTTACTGCTTGCAAAGCATCACTTTTTTTCATATTTTCATCCTCCTGAAACGGCGTCTTTTTTGACGTCTTTTTCTCATTATACCTCTCTGTGACGGGAAAGTCAATAAAAAGGGTGGCTGTTAAGATTAGTTTCAGGGAGCACGCTAAGCTTCGGTCAGAATCTCTTCCAGAAATCCACGCCCCACGGATGGGATTGCTCCTCCCATTCGTCACGGTGTAGGATAAGCTTTTCACGCATTTCTGCAATTTTTTCTCTGTACTCCTCGTCAGAAGCAAGGTTTTTTGTTTCCCAAGGGTCATTTTTTATATCGTAAAGGAAGGTCCACTTATCCTCCTCGGCGTCTCCGTTGCGGTATTCGATAAGCTTGAAGCGGTCATCCTTCACTCCTCGTACGAACTGATCGAAAATAAGGTAAAGCTCATCACGGAAGCTTTCTCCGTGCTCGCCGTCAAGCAGCTTTGCAAAGCTCCTTCCGTCAACGGAAGAGGGCACGGAAATATCAGCCATTTCGCAGAGGGTGGGGAAAATATCGTAAAGATAGACATAAGCATCGTTACGGGTATCCTCGGCAATGCCGGGGCCTGCCATTATAAGAGGAATACGCACGCCGTGCTCATAAATATCCTCCTTGCCAAGCCAGCCGTGCTGACCGACAGCAAGACCGTTGTCACCTGTGAAGACGATAATCGTGTTGTCCTCCTCACCGGATTGGTGCAGGGCATCAAGAAGCCTGCCTATCTCATAGTCGAGGTGGGTTATCATAGCGAAGTACTCTGCGATGTGGCGCTTTATCTCCTCTCTGTCACGGGGATATGCGGCAAGAGCCTCGTCACGGTGTACCATAAGAGGATAGTTTGTATCGATAAGCTCCTGAAAATTTTTGGGCAGCGTGATTTTTTCAGGGTCATACATCTCTCTGAAGCTGTCAGGCATAGTGCGGGGATCGTGGGGGGCAAGATAGGCAAGGTACATAAAGAAGGGCTTATCCTTGCCTGCGTTTTTACCGAGAAGGTCTATTGCCGCATCGGTAAGCAGGGTGCTCGAATGCTTGCCCGGGTCGAACTCGTCGCAATGCTGCCTCTGAGGGTGATTGTCACTGTAGAAATCCACAACAAAGTTGATTACGTTGTCGTATTTTCCCGTAGGGTCATAGCGGCAGGTGGGCACGTTCCAGTGGTCCCACATTCCGCCGAAGAAAATCTTGGCACCCTGAGTGAAGCTCCTCGCATAGGCGGGGCAGCCGTTGTGCCATTTGCCGAGACCGATGGTCTCGTAGCCGTTGTTTCTGAAGGTTTCCGCAAGAGTTTTATGCTCCTGAGGAATGTTTCCTCCAAGCTCCTCAAGGTGGAAGGGATTCCTGCCCGACAGTATCATTGCTCGGCTGGGCATACATACGGCGCCGCAGGTGCCTCCTGCAATGTGGGCGCGGACAAAGGATGTACCCCTTGAAGCGAGTCTGTCAAGATTAGGGGTGATGATTTCCTTATTACCGAGAGAGTGAATTGTATCAAAGCGCTGGTCATCGGTTACGATAAACAAGACGTTAGGTTTTTTATTCATTTAAATCACCTGCTTTAAGCTTTTTTCGATTATATCATATTAATGCAGGATAAAGCAACACACAAACAAAAAAAGACGGCCTTCAAAGCCGTCTTCCGATATCAGAGCTTTATATATCTTTCTAAAATAAGGATGTGCTCGTCGATGAAACTTTTCACATTTATTGTTGTTCTGACATAATTTGCACGTCTTTGCCGTTTATAACATCCCTCATTCTGTTTATGAATACTAATCTGACAGAGAAACACCGATTTGTCAATAAAACATTAAACGGTAAGAGTCTGATTCTCCGTACTGCCGTACGGGATATTGCAGTGTCAGGCTGAAGTACAGATTATAAAACTGAATTCTATTGATTTTACGGCCTGTCTGTGATAAAATTTAAAGGATAGGTAAAATTCATGTAATCAGGAGGCTTATATAATGTTCAAAAAACTTTATTCCGAAGTAATAGCAGGCGGCTCAAGGCTTGAACTCAAGAGCTTTGACAACGATTGCTTTTCTTTTAAGCTCGATGAGACAGAGGACAGCATCAAGGGCGTTTTCACCGCTAAAAAGGATATGACAATGTCAAAGCTCATCCTTAAGGGCGACAGAGATTTTGATGATGACGATTTATTCTATGCAAACGGCTATCAGGCATGGACAACCTCAAGAGAATTTTCAAAGCACGATAAGTTCGACGGTCTTATGAAGCTTGCAAAGATTTCGAAGTTCACTGCTCATTTTGTAGGCCTTTCAGGTGACTATCACTTTGAAAAGTACGGTGAAGAGGGTAAATTCCACGGCTATACATATTGCTATTTCCGCAAGAAGGGCGAAAAGGAAATCACGCTTTACGGCTCGAGAAGTGAAAGAAAGGGCTATACAATCTTTGAGGTTGATATGGATGATGACGATTTCAACATCAAGAAGGATGTTGAAGGTCTTACCCTTAAGGCAGGTCAGGAATACGAAATGTTTGACATTGCAATCATCAGGGGCACAATGGATGAGGTAATGGATAAGTACTTCTTTGACTTCGTAGGCTGTAAGAAGCCCTCAATCGACCACCTTTCAGGCTACACCTCCTGGTACAATTACTTCCAGAACATCAATGAGGATATTATCCTTCGTGACCTTAACGGACTCGACAGAGCAAGTGAAGAGGTGAACATTTTCCAGGTTGACGACGGCTATCAGGCTGCAGTAGGCGACTGGCTTGTTACAGATGAGAAAAAGTTCCCCCACGGAATGAAATATATTGCAGATAAAATCCACGAAAAGGGCTATAAGGCAGGTATATGGCTTGCACCCTTCTCCGCTCAGCTTTCCTCAACCATCGTCAAGGAGCATCCGGACTGGCTCTTAAGGCATAACCGTAACGGCAAGAAGATGCTCGGCTGTCAGGGCTGGGGCGGTGCATATACTCTTGATATTTATAACCCCGAGGTACGTGAGTACTTAAGAAAGGTATTCGATACAATCCTCAATGTATGGGGCTTCGATATGGTTAAGCTCGATTTCCTTTACAGCCAGTGTATTGAGCCCAGAAACGGCAAAACCCGCGGTGAAATTATGTGCGACGGTGTAGATTTCCTTCGTGAGGTCTGCGGTGACAAGTGGATTCTCGGCTGCGGCGTACCCCTCGGTACCTGTATGGGTATTTTTGATGCCTGCCGTATTTCCTGCGACGTTAACAAGAACTGGAAGTTCGAGCTCAGAAAGAGCCTTAACATCAACTCTATCGTTACCTGTGTAAGAACAAATGCCGAAATGCCCTCATCACAGAATGCGATTACAAACACAATCTTCCGTAACCACCTTGACGGAAGAGCCTTCTGTAATGACCCTGATGTATTCTTCCTTCGCGATATAAACATCGGCTACAATATGGATCAGAAGCTTCTTCACGGTAAGGTTAACTCCATCTGCGGTAACGTACTTTTCGTTTCTGACAACGCAGGCGATTTTGACGATGAGAGAATCGGATACTTAAAGGAATTCTTCAAGGATAAAAACTACAAGGTTAATGCGGCTGAATTTGTGGGCAAGGATGATATCCGCCTTGATTTCACAGAGGACGGTGTAGCAAAGACCCTTACTCTCAACCTTGATACAGGTAAGAGCAACGTCCGTGAGCTTATATGAATTGATTAAACTGAAAAGACCGAATCGGAGGATTCGGTCTTTTTGTATGAATGATAATAACGGATTTTATTGAAGTGATATTCCGATTTCGTCGGAGTGATATTTTATTCGCAATAAAACTTGCGAAACAAATAAAACTATGTGAAGCACAATAAAACTGCGAAGCAATACCACTCGCCGCAAGGCGAATAAAACTAAAAAGCACTTCTTTCGAAGTGCTTTTTCTGGTGGGCAGGGATGGATTCGAACCATCGAAGTCACTGACGGCAGATTTACAGTCTGCTCCCTTTGGCCACTCGGGAACCTACCCACATTCTGGAGCTGGTGGACGGACTCGAACCCCCGTCCTGCTGATTACAAATCAGCTGCTCTACCAACTGAGCTACACCAGCACATTTCTGTGCTTCCGAGGTTTCCCTCGAAGAATGCTTGACTATAATATCACAACATTTCGTATTAGTCAATACCTTTTTACAAAAAAATTAAATTTTTTGTCACTAAGCTTTGTCTTCTTCAAAAATACAACTACAAACCTGATGCTCCAACAAATGAAAACCGATAAAAGGAACGGAGCAGAAATGCCTTTTACAACTTTCGGCGCCTGACTTTGCAGGGAAGCTGCTGTTTCAGCCTTCGCAAGTCTCACTTGACAGTTGCAAGCAGTCTGTGCTTGCATTTTTCAGCATAATAAGCTATCATAAAGGCAGTTAAAGAAAGGAGTGCTGACATATGACACTCGGCGAAAAATTACAACAACTCAGAAAAGAAAAACAGATGTCTCAGGAGGAGCTGGGCAATCTGCTTCTTGTCAGCAGACAGACCGTAAGTCTCTGGGAAAACAACCAGACAGTACCCACCGTAGATAACCTTATAAGGCTTAAGGAAATCTTCGGCGTAAGTATAGATTCTATTTTAACGGGAGAGGAGCCGGCAGCAACCGAAGTGTCGCCCGAAGCCCCCACGACGGAGCAACAAGATCCTTGCCTTGAGTCTTACTGCTATTCAGTAAGCAAAAAAGATCTTTTCTGCTTATCAAAGTTATACTGTACAAAGCCGCTTCTGAGCACCGTAATTTTCTTCGTGCTTTTCATCGGCGCTGTTGCAGGCTCAAGTGAATTTATGAATTTCGAGCCGATTGCTCCTGTACTTTTCTTTGGATTTTTCATAAGCCTCGTAAGCTTTATCCGATGCTTTATTTATGTGCAGAAAGTCAAAAAGGATATGTGCCAAAGGGACTATGCCTGCGAGCTTTATAGAAATTACATTATTCTGAAATCCTATAATGACGGCAGTCTTGTTTCAACAAGAAGAGTGTTACCCAACGAAATCAAAGCCTTATGGAATATGCCCTACTGCTGCTTTATTCACACAAAAGAAGATCTTCTCTTCCCGATTAAAAAATCCGCATTTGAAGAGCTTTCCTATATGGGTAATTTATGCAACAACCTTACTACCCCGAAAACAGATTTCCACACAAAAAATATTGCCCTGCTGAAGACCGCGGCATCTTCTCTTTTTGCAGGTACCTTCGTAAGCTTTTATCTTGCAATTGCCTGTTCGGTATCGGGAGCCATTGAAAGCGCAGAGCTTCTCGGTGCAAACTCCGAAGCCATTACAGAAGCAATGGAATCCTTCAGAAGCTTCCACTTCTTCCTTCCCGTACCCATTCTTTCAATTATCGTGGGTATAATACTTAACAAAAACAAAATCCGCAACAGAAAAAATATTGTTGTCGGCATCATAATCGGCTTCCTTATGCTTTTATACGGCTTATTCCCTACATTTTTCGGTGAAATGGACAATTCTCTTGATGCCGTTGAGCTTAAATTAGGCTTTGACCTTCCCGCATACACAAGCTATCATATCTCAACCTCAACAGACCTATCCGGGGAAAAGCTGAGAGTATCAACTCTTGATTTTCCCGAAAGCACGTCAAACGAATTTGAAGCATTTATACTCGAGGATGAAAGATGGTCAAAAAGCGGTAAAGAAGATTTTTCCGCCGTATATCCCCCTTCAAAAGTCAATACTCCCTATGAAATATTCCTCATTTACAATGTTACCACAGATGAATTCGGCAAGCTTCCCGACAGTGACGGCAAATACGAATTCATATATATAGCCTATGACACGGAAAGGAACAGCGCATACATATTTGAATACACCCTGGACTATCAGTCTCAGCATTAAAGCAAAAGGGGCTGTAAAAAAAGTGCAGACCGCATAAAACAAGATAAATAAAGGGTTTCTTCGGTTATGAGCTGACCGAAGGAACCCTTTAAAATATAAAAAATGATGAAGAACAGACAAAAACACTGTTTTTGTATTTTATGCTACAAACAAACCTCGCCCTCGGAGTACCTTTGTACGCCGTCGGGTAACCCCAAATAAAGCTTTTCGCTTTATTTTGGCTCGGTTTGTTCATTCTGCGCATTTTTTCCGAGCCCCTAAAAAGAAGCTGTAAAAAACTTTCGTTTTTTACAGTTCCTTTTATATTTGTCGGTCGGAAATATTTTAGCCGTTACACAAGAGAGGAAAATCACTTTTTCACCCATAGGCATACGTTTTCGTGGGTGACGTAACAGCCGCCTTTTATTGATATTATATCAGAAAAGCTTAACGTTGTCGAAGGAGGGAGTGAGCTTGCCTTCCTCGATGGCGTGAACGATTTCTACAACCTTTTTGTTGTAGGGGGTGGGTACGCAGTATTTCTTACCGTAATCCACAACGATGCCGTTGATGAAATCAACCTCAGTTTTCTTACCGTGCTCAATATCCTGAAGCATGCTTGCCTTTAAAAGGCGGTGCTTCTTGATGCCGAGGGGGATAAGCATAAAGGAAATCTTCTTTTTGATAGCGGTCTTGAAGCCGAAGAGTGCTGTGATGTTCTTGCCCTGAACGGGAGCGATTTCAATACCTGCCTTTTCGGCAACATCAATGCATTCCTTTATGATCATTTGTACCATGGGGCGGGAGGACTTTGTTTCCGCTGCCTCACCGAAGGTGCCGCCGGTTACTGTTGACATACCGCTGAAGGCTGCGTTTATGAGAAGCTTTGACCAACGTACGCCGATGAAATTATCCTCAACCTCAACGGGACACATAAGCTCAAGAAGTCTCTTTACCTCGTCGAAATGAGCGTTCTGCTTGCCGGTGAAGGAGCCGAGACCGAAGGAGAGAGAGTCGGGCTCGCTTGTAAGCTCAACCACGCCGGGCTCTAAAAGAGTAGCGCCCCATGCAACAGTACAGCCGAGGGTTCTGTCCTCGCCGACAACCTCAGCAACGGAAAGCTCAGGGATACCGTTCTGAAGAGTACACACAACGCAGTCCTCATTCATAAAATCACGGATGCCCTCAAGCACCTCAACGTTATAAAGCTGCTTTGTGAGAAGGAAAATTATGTCGTACTTCTCCTTCATCTGATCGGGAGTAATTGCTTTTACGGGTACTGTCATTTCGACTGTGCCTACAATTTTAGCTCCGTTTTTGTTCAGAGCCTCAACGTGTGCCTTGTTTCTGTTGATAAGGTCGATTTCGCCGCCGTTT
>JAZULG010000208.1:0-4034 GCA_045603005.1 Acutalibacteraceae bacterium | reverse complement strand
ATTTCGGGAGCATCCATGTAGGTTCTTCCCATATAAAGCATATTTTCTTCATCGAAGCCGTCAACCATAACCTTCATAACGGTGCCGATTTTACTCTCCTGCTTTGAGGACAGCACTCCGTACTGTCTTTCCATTATGATTTCACTGCGATGAGCCTTGATTTCATCATCTACCTGATTATCCATTTTTGCCGCAAAGGTACCCTCCTCGGGCGAATAGGCAAAGCAGCCGAGTCTTTCAAAGCCAATATTATTTATAAAACGGGAAAGGGTTTCAAACTGCCTCTCGGATTCACCGGGAAATCCCGTAATAAAGGTTGTTCTGATAACTACATCAGGCACTTTTCTGCGAATTTTATTTATAAGCTGAGTGAGACTTTCCTCATCGCCCGTTCTGTTCATCTTTTTGAGAATTTCACCGTCGGCGTGCTGTAAAGGAAGATCAATATACTTACAGATTTTCTTTTCCGAGGCAATAGTATCAATCAACTCATCGGTCATACACTCGGGATAGCAATAAAGAAGTCTTATCCACTCGATACCGTCAATTTTACAAAGCTTCCTGAGAAGTACGGGCAGTTTATACTCACCGTACAGGTCAATTCCGTAGCGGGTGGTATCCTGAGCGACAACAATAAGCTCCTTTACACCTTTTGCTGCAAGATTTTCTGCCTCGGAAACAATGCTTTCAATCTCACGGCTTCTGAATTTTCCTCTTATTGACGGAATGGCACAGTAGGTACAGCAATTGGAACAACCCTCGGCAATCTTAAGGTAAGCATAGTGCGGCGGAGTTGTAAGTATTCTGTCACCCTCAAGAGAAAGACGGTACTTTGATTTATAATCATTGTATTTTTTGCCATCAATAACTGCTTTACAGATCTCTGCAATATCACCGTTTGAGCCGATACCCACAACTGCATCAACCTCAGGCATTTCCGTGGAAATCTCATCTCTGTAACGCTCGGCAAGACATCCCGTAACAACTATTCCGCCGACAAGACCCTCGTTTTTAAGCTCGGCGGCATAAAGAATTGTATCTATCGCCTCCTGCTTTGCACTGTCAATAAACCCGCAGGTGTTTATGATCACTATATCGGAGCCCTCTACTTCAGGCTGAATATCAAAGCCTGCATTAACGAGAGCTGCAAGAAGCATCTCAGCATCAACCTGATTTTTAGGACATCCTAAGCCTATCATTGAAATCTTATTCATCGGCAGTTTCAAATTCCTCTCTGTCTGTTATTTCTCTTATTGCATCCCGGATTTCACTGTATGAATAGCCAAGGCGCAAAAGAGCGTTAACGGTTTTGTTAACACCCTTTTCATCATAAAGATATCTGTTATATTTTCTTTCAATAAGCTCTGTAAGCTTTTCTGAAGGAAACTCACATTCAGAAATTACATCACTTATAATATCACGGTCTATGCCTTTGCGGTAAAGCTCCTGCTCTACCCTTTTTTTGCCGTAGGATTTCAGACGTATAAGCTCTTCGGCAAAGGTAAAAGCAAAGCGTCTGTCATCAATATATCCGTATTCGGAAAGCTTTTCAGCAGCTTGAGCGGCGTACTCGCCGTGACCCTTTTGTCTGAGCTTGTCGATAAGCTCCTTTTTTGAATGATCCCTGCGCGAAAGAAGGTCAACCGCTTTATTGTAGGAACGTCTGACGCTGATATTACGTCTTATTTCTTCAATATTTTCACAATTGACTTCCATACCGTTATATATGCCAAGCTCGACAAGATAACCGCTATCGACCGTTATAAAATATTCACCGTCAATATGCAGATGCATCTTATCGCTTTTGCCCGGTTTAACCGACAGCTTCATCAATCATCGTCCTCAACGGCAATATCAATTCTCGCCCTTGCGCTTACAGCGCTTCTTCTCGGTGCCTGAGTTGTAACAACAGCATCCGTCTTGGCCGTCTCGGGTTTCGGGCCGATTTTAACACTTTCAATAAGTGCGCGTACCTTATCTTCAATTTCCTTTGCAAGCTCCTTTTCTCTCTGGAAGAGCTGCTTTACGTTATCTCTTCCCTGGCCGAGTCTTGTTTCTCCGTAGGAGAACCATGCACCGCTCTTTGTGATAACATCGTACTTTACACCGAGGTCAACGATTTCTCCGACCTTGGATATACCGGTACCGTACATAATATCAAACTCGGCTTCTTTGAAAGGAGGCGAAACCTTGTTCTTTACAATTTTAGCTCTTGTTCTTGCTCCTATAAATTCATTACCGGGTGCTTTGAGCTGCTCTATTTTTCTGACATCAATTCTTACGGATGCATAGAACTTAAGAGCACGTCCGCCTGTGGTAACCTCGGGATTGCCGTACATAACGCCAACCTTTTCTCTGAGCTGATTGATAAAGATAACAAGAGTATTGCTCTTTGCGATTACACTTGTAAGCTTTCTGAGCGCCTGAGACATAAGTCTTGCGTGCAAACCAACATGACTGTCTCCCATTTCTCCCTCGATTTCAGCTCTGGGAACGAGTGCAGCAACAGAGTCGATAACAATAACATCAAGTGCGCCTGAACGGGCAAGAGCCTCGGCTATTGATAGAGCATCCTCACCGTTATCGGGCTGTGAAACAAGAAGAGAGTCCACATCGACGCCTAATCCCTTTGCATAAACAGGGTCAAGAGCGTGTTCGGCATCAATGAAGGCAGCCTCACCGCCTTTTTTCTGTGCCTCTGCAATACAGTGAAGAGCAAGGGTCGTTTTACCTGATGATTCAGGTCCGTAGATTTCAACAATTCTTCCCTTGGGAAGTCCGCCGATACCGGTTGCAATATCAAGGCCGAGAGAGCCTGTTGAAATAGCTTCAACATTAAGCTCAGTGCTCTGTCCAAGGCGCATAATCGCACCCTTTCCGTACTGCTTTTCAATCTGTGCAAGTGCAGTTTTTAATGCGGTGATTTTATCAGACATAATATGTACCTCCATGCCGTACAAATGTTCGTTGAGTGTATTATACATTATTTAAAAAAGAAAATCAATAGTTTTTTATAAAATCAGAGTCCAATTTTTGTCCCTCTGATAAAAACCGTCCGGAAATCACCGGACGGTCGATAATTATTATGCTATTACAGGTACATAATCAACTACGGGAGCTTCCTCCGGCTCAACGGGAGCTTCGTCAAGCTCAACATCTGTGCCGTAATTAAGGAAGAAATAAAGAATAAGCTGAATTATTCTCTTGACTGCAAGGATAATTGTGTTTGTAAGGTCAACTGTACCGATATTGATACTTCCTTCACCAAGACCGAGATCAAAGCTGTCATCGTCACTGTCGACAATGTCAATCTTAAGACTCTGTATGATGCCGAAAACGGTAAAGAACTGATAGTTTGTTGAGTAGCAGTGTACGGTTACACCTAAAGTACCGTTAAAAGCAGTGTATGAACAGAAGATAAGTGTTTCGGGAATATAGACATCCTCAAGTGCAGTACAGTTAAGGAATGCCATATTGCCGATCTGCTCTACACCCTCACTGATTTCAACAGATGTGATAAGCTCACAGCCCTCAAACGCATTTTCACCGATGTATTTTACTTCGTAAAACTCGCCGTCGATTTCAACTACAGCAGGAATTACAACCGCACCCTCAACTGAAGGATCGCAGGATACGAGAATTGCATAGCCTTCTGCATTAACATCATATACGAAAAGCTCTGTCTCCTCCTCTGCGTAAGCAATAACGTTGAATGCGGAAAAAGCAAGAATAACCGAAAGAATAACTGAAATAATCTTTTTCATTATAATTACCTCCAAAATTTTCTTTTTATTATTATAATATTCATACAAATAAATGTCAAGACATGTGTGAGAATTGCTCTGAAGAAAAATATTATGTTTTTTTCAAAAAACTATTGATTTTTTCTTTTATTTCTGTTATTATATCATCTGCTTATGTAGTTATTTAAAAATCTAAGGAGGTGCGACATATGGCAAAATGTGAATATTGCGGTAAGGATGTTGCTTTCGGCATCAAAGTTTCTCACTCACACAGACGTTCAAACAGAACAT
>JAZULG010000207.1:0-2666 GCA_045603005.1 Acutalibacteraceae bacterium | reverse complement strand
GAAGCAAAGCTTACCGACCTTATTGTTTATAACGGATCAATTCAGGGTATAACTTACGAATTAAACGGTAAAAGTGTAGATTTTGAAACAGATACCGCAATAATTGCAATCGGACACTCTGCAAGGGATACTGTAAAAATGCTGTACGGCAAAGGTATTCAGATGATGCAGAAGCCTTTCTCTGTCGGTGCGAGAATTGAGCATCCGAGAGAGCTTATTGATAAGGCACAGTACGGTGCATTTGCAGGACACAAGGCTCTAGGTGCGGCTGATTATAAGCTTGCCTGCCACGGAAAGCATGAAAGAGGTGCGTATACCTTCTGTATGTGTCCGGGAGGTACTGTTGTAGCTGCTACAAGCGAAAAGGGCGGTGTAGTAGTTAACGGTATGAGCGAATGGGCAAGAGACGGAAGAAATTCGAACTCTGCCATTCTCGTAAACGTTTATCCCGAGGATTTCCCCGATGAACACGTGCTTTCAGGTTTTGAGCTTCAGAAGCAGATGGAGCAGAAAGCATTTATACTCGGCGGCGGGGATTATTCTGCACCTTGCCAGCTTGTGGGCGATTTTCTCAACGGTGTGAAATCGACAAAGCTTTCCTTTGTTGACCCGACCTGCCCGACAGGTGTAACACCTTCGGATATCAGGCAGGTGTTACCTAAAAAGGTTACCGACACAATGGCAGAAGCTATTGTAATGATGGATAAAAAGCTTAAAGGCTTCGCTCTCCATGATGCAGTGCTTACTGCACCTGAGACAAGGAGCTCTTCACCTGTACGTATTCTCCGTGATGATATATACCAGACCAATATCCGCGGTCTTTACCCTTGTGGTGAAGGCGCAGGATATGCGGGTGGTATCGTCTCAGCTGCAGTTGACGGTATTAAATGCGCTCATGCGGTGTTGGAAGATGAAAGATGAATACATAAAACGGCTGTTACTCAAGGGTAACAGCCGTTTTAACAGTTTATGCTTTATTTTTTTTAAATACATCAAGCAGATGTATTGACATACCCACACAATCCTCACGCTCACAAAGGGTTGAAAGAAATTTCATATATTCCTCAAATTCACGGTCGCTTAAATCATCAAACTTGTCATCAAATATGTAAGATAGCATATCGACACCGACAAAGTGAAGTCTTGTAACATTATGACATTCCATAAGTCTATCAATGTCAGTCTTGCGGTATAACTCAAATATTTCCTCGGGTGCAGAAACTGTATGAAAATCTTCTTTGATAAGACCTTTTTCTAAATAATCAAGGACGATGTTTTTATAAAAGAACTTATAAATTGAGGTATGATTATTACAGTAAGAAGCATAGATTACACCATCTGTTTTTGCTAATCTTATTGCTTCGCCAAGAGCCTTATGCTTGTCCTCATCAGTAAAAAGATGATACATAGGTCCTAGTAGCAACACAATATCATAGCTTTCACTTTCAAAAGCAGACATATCGCA
The DNA here is from genome assembly GCA_045603005.1 of Acutalibacteraceae bacterium. GTDB lineage: Bacteria > Bacillota > Clostridia > Oscillospirales > Acutalibacteraceae > UBA6857. Next base: position 1,201 of record JAZULG010000207.1, on the reverse strand, counting down.
GGCATTGCCTTCAAAAATTTTGATATTGTGATTAGCAGTTACCTTTTTCTTCATTATTTCAATGTTGTGCGGAACAAGCTCAACCGCAGTAACATCACAACCCATTTCCGCAAGTGCAAGAGAATATCTGCCTGTACCTGCACCTATTTCAATTATTTTTGCACCTGGTGTAAGATACTTTTCAATATATTTCATTGTAGTAAGAAATTCGGGCATTCGGCTTTTACGCATCAGTCTGCCTTCTTCGTCGTAGTTATTGTAAAAACCAATAACACTGTTTTCTGTTGTTGCTTTTTCCTTGAATTCTTCTGATAGTTTCATAAAAACTCCTCCTGAATAAAAAAATTAACGGTGTAAGCTTATTTGAAAAGCCTACACCGTTATAATCATATCGTTATAAAAATACAGTTACGTATCCGAAAATGAATATAGAGGTATAGACCTGCAGCCATAATATGGTGCAAGCCAAAGCATATACATTTCTGTTCTGTTTGAAAGATATGCGTTCAAATCAGTTTACCTCTTTCTTTTTTTGCTAATATAGCATATTAAAGTGATGTTGTCAAGTTTTTAACATTATATAAGTTGTTTAAATACTCGTCCGCTTCTTCTCTGCTTCTAAAAATTATAACATTCATCTTATCTCTGTATTCTCCAAGCAGATTGTATATATAAGGTAGCGTATCCTTCGGAAAGTCCTCAATAAACTTTCTGAATTCAGGGTCAAGCTCTGTTTCTAACCACGGCAAATCATATCTGCCCTTACCGATTCTGTCGGTAACACCCTGTATGCACACGGCAGTAGGCAAATCAAAAAGAAAAACCGTATCGCATTGTTGTAGTCTGCGCTCTATAGTTCGTTTATAGTTACCGTCAATTATCCATTCGGATTCCTTGAAGATTTCTTCGATTCTATCGTCGAATTCTTCTCTCGGAATGTGGGATTTGTCAGGCTTGTGCCATATTGCATCGAGATAATAAAGAGGCAGCTTTGTTTTTTCACTGAGCTTTTCTGCAAAAGTCGTTTTACCCGAGCCGGGACAGCCGATAACAATTACCTTCTTTATAGACTGCTTATTCAGCATCGCCACGTACTATCTTATAAGTTTTTCTGTAATCTTCTTTTGCCCATCCCTTAGCCATACCGCCGTCGAGTGCCGCTTTAGCGGCTTTCATACCGGGCATAGAAAAGCCTTCTCTT
>JAZULG010000206.1:0-9419 GCA_045603005.1 Acutalibacteraceae bacterium | reverse complement strand
GGCAACTCCTTGGCACACACAACGACATGGCTACGATCCGACTTCTGAGAGCACCGCCCTCGCTGAAGAAGCAGGAAAGTGACATGTTTCCGGAAAGTCTTACCTCACCGATATAAAGGTCACATTCTCCGCCCTTGACTGTCTCGATATAGTCGGAATAGGGAAGTATATTCAGCTCAACGTCAATACCTATAGACTCAAGTGTATCGTGAATATACTGAGCACACTGAACCTTATCACTGCTTTCCTTGTTGACTGCAAGGCGCAACACAAGATATTCGAAATCCTTGGAGCGGTAGGTGTTGTTATCGTAAGCGTAAATGTAACCGCCCTGAGTAAGAAGCTCCTGAGCCTTTGTCAGAGATGCTGACGGCGGCTGAAGCTCAAGCTTTTCACAGTTGTACCAATCGGGATTGAAGGGTGTGGCGGCATATCTGCACATGCCGCTGAATACGGCATCGGCAATAGTCTTTGGGTTTATTGCGTAGGTTACCGCATCCTTTACGAAGTTGTCGCTCATAGCCGGTGAAAAGCTGTTTATACCGATAAACACAAAATTATTCATCGGAACCTGCTTTATGTTTGCACCTATTTTGACATATTCGCTGTCGCTCAGGTCGTCAAAGAAGTATGAGAGATCTCCGCTCTGGAGCAGATAAAGCTCAGAGGCCTGAGAGGAAATGGGAGAAAGGTACACTGTGTTGGTGGTAATCTGTTCACCGCGTGAATTGTTGCTGTTGGCTCTGAGTACGGCTGCATCGGAGGTCTGTGAAAGAGTGTATCTTCCCGAGCCTACGGGTGTATCACTTTCGGCGGTATAGGACTGTACTATCGGGAAGGTAAGCACCGATTCGCAGTAGATGTCAGGCTCATTGAGAGTGAAAACAACACTGTCGGAAAGGGGAGTGGCATAGGAAATATTTTCGAGCCTGCTGCTGTAAAAGCTGCTTGACTTTGCCTGATTGAAGGAGTAGGTAACGTCATAGGGAGAAAGCTCAGCACCGTTTGAGAAGGTAAGTCCGCTTCTGATTTTAACCGTAACCGTTGTTGCGGTTATCTCACAGCTTTCCGCAATAATTCCCACGGGAGAATAGCTCTTGTCAAGAATATACAGCGGGTCATAAATGAGAGTGGTGATATTGCGGTTTACGGGGCTGTCCGTTGTATATGGGTTAAGAGATTTGTCCTCGTAGTAGCCGAGAGTGATTTTTTTCTCAAATACGGGTTCTGTAACAGTCTCTTCTGTTGTTTCTTCAACGCTTACCTCTTTTTCAGCACGCGTACAACCGAAAAAAACGAAGCATATAACGACACTGAGCAGGAAAGGGATAAATCTTTTCATCTTTTTGCCATCCTTTATAAAATGCGTACCGCTTCCGCTGCAGTACATTTGCCGCTTTTTTCGTCAATGGTGAAAATACAGCCGTTGAGCATACAGTCACCGGTCGCGGCATCGAAGCGTACGGGCATATTTGTCATAAACTTTTCGATAACGACCTCTTTTTTCACACCGAGTACACTGTCCTGCACTCCGCACATACCGATATCGCTGATGTATCCGGTTCCGTTTGGAAGCACTCTCTCGTCGGCAGTGAGCACATGGGTATGAGTGCCGAAGAGAGCGGAAATTCTGCCGTCAAGATAATAGGCAAGAGCCTGCTTTTCCGAAGTTGCCTCTGCATGGAAGTCCACAAGGATAATGTTTGTCTTGCCTTTGATTTCGCAGAGCACTCTGTCAGCTGTACGGAAGGGGTTTTCAAGGCTTTCCATAAACATCGTACCCATAAGATTTATAACCGCAACTGAGGTTCTTCCGAGGTCAACAACGGCTACGCCCTTGCCGGGATTTCCTTCGGGAAAATTGCAGGGGCGGATTATAAACTCACTTTCGTCAAGAAGGTCGAATACCTCCTTGCGTCTGAAAACGTGATTACCCGTTGTTATAAAGTCAACTCCGCTTGTGAAAAGCTGCTGAGCGGAAAGGGGAGTGATTCCGTTTCCCGCCGCTGAGTTTTCACCGTTGGCGATGCAGAAATCTATTGCCTTAAGCTTTTTAAAGGCGGGAAGCTTTTTTCTTAAAAACGCACATCCGATGTCACTGACAACATCGCCGAGAACCAATATGTTCATTTCTTTACCTCTTTCAGTCGTTAAGATATTCGCTGATATCGAAGTCGTCATCATTCGGATAATAATCCCAACCGTCATAGTAATTGCCTTCCTTTTTTTCTTCGGGAAGGTCGGGTATTTCCTTTATTGCCTCAAGTTTTCTGCCTGACATCCAGAGAAAATGAGAAGCAAGAAGTGTATATCCGCAGCCTGAGGGTGTAAGCCATTCGGTTGCCGATGCCTCGGGTATGGCAAAATTAGCCATAATTGTTGAGATAACACCGCCGTGAGTGACGATAACCACGTTATCGCTGTCACTTTTCATAACGCCGTCAACTATCTTTGAAAAAGCAGTGCATACTCTTGAGGTGAAGTCCTCGTTGCTTTCACCGAAGGGAGGAGTAACACCCTGCTCACCTCTGAGCCAACGGTCGAAAAGGGGTTGCTTTTCGTGAAGCTCCTCGGCGGTTTTGCCTTCAAATTCACCGAAATTGTATTCCGTGAGAGCATCAATTTCCACACTCTGAAGCTGAGGGTAGAGAAGCTCTGCCGTTTCCTTGCATCTTTTAAGAGGGGAAGTAAAGACGAAATCAGCCTGAGGATATATATAGTCCTCTTTAAGCTGCAGAATTTGTTCTTTACCTTCGCTGCAGAGAGAGGAGTCTGTGTGGCCTGCATAGATTCCTTTGAGATTGTCTTCGGTAAGACCGTGTCTGATGAGATGTATTTTGTATGTTTTCATAGTAAAAATACTCCATTATAAGTATATTATTTTCATTATAACTCAAAACGGCGGGAATTTCAATAATTAGTGAATTGAAATAATCTGTTTTTTGATGTATAATAAAAACAGAACACAGCAAAAGGAGAAAAAAGGATGCTTAATTTTATTACGGGAGTCAAAGGCAGCGGAAAAACATCGCTTGCGCATAAGCTTATAGGCGAGGCGGCTCTCTCGGGAAAGAGTGTAACCCTTATAGTGCCAAGACAGTTCAGCTTTGAAAGTGACAGAAGCATTCTTTCACTTTTAGGTCCGAAACTTGCAAGTGAGGTGGAGGTATATTCCTTCAGGCGTCTGTGTGATGAGATACTCAGAAATCACGGCGGCGTAGGAATGCCCGTTGCCACAGGAGGCGTAAAAAATATACTGATGTCTCTTGCCGTTGAAGCTGTCGGAGAAAGCCTCAATACCTTTGCAAAGCATAAAAACGAAATTGCCCTGTCACAGAAGCTTCTTCTGAGTATTGAGGAGATAAAGAATTCAGGTGTTTCTCCCGAAGAGCTTATGAGCTTTGCTGACAGCACCGATGATATGCTTCTTAAAGAAAAAGCGAAGGAAACCGCCCTGATATACAGTGCTTATGAGGCTATGCTTTCAAAGGAATTCTTTGACGAAGCAAACCTTTTCCGCTACGTTGCAGGTCTGCTCGCTACCTCAGATTTCTTCAAAGGAAAAACCGTCGTAATTGACGGCTACTCGGAGTTCAGCTTCGGTGAGATGAAGCTTATAGAGCAGATACTTCTCAAGGCTGAGCAGGTGTATATCACACTTTGCATTGATAAGCCTGAAAATACGGATTCTCTCAGTCCCTTTGCGATTGTTGCAAAGACCTACAGACGTCTCAGGCTTCTTGCAGGCAACAACGGTATAGCTATAGGAGAAAGACTCCATACCGAAAGGGCAGGAGCCTACCCTGCAGAGCTTGATTTTCTTGAAAAAAATATTTTTCTGCCTTCTGCGGAAAGCTACAGTGAAAAGCCTGAATGCATAAGCCTTAGCGTAAGCGGTACGATGCAGAGCGAATGCGACAGTGTTGCGGCGAAAATCAAAGCTCTCATCCGTAAGGGGGAGTACCGCTGCCGCGATATTGCCGTTGTTTTCAGAAGTGAGGGCGCATACGAAAAGACACTGAGGCTTTCGATGAAAAAATACGGAGTACCTCTTTTTGAGGATAAGCGTCAGCCCGTATGCAATCAGCCTCTTGTGAGCTTTGTGTCAAACCTTCTTGATATCTGCAGTGAGGGGTTCAGCTCAGACAGTATTTTCCGATATCTTAAAACGGGTCTGACACCCATGGAGGAAAAGGACATATCCGAGCTTGAAAACTATGCCTATGCTTGGGATATCGAGGGTAATAAATGGCTCAGCGAATGGACGGGTAATCCCGACGGCTTCGGCTGTGAAATGGATGAGGAAAGAAAAGAAAGGCTCAGAAAAATAAACGGCTTCAGACTCAGTACCGTTGCTCCGATAGTCAGCTTCAGGGAAAAATGCGAGGCTGTAAGCGGCAGAGAAGCGGCAAGCAATGTATATTTCTTCCTTACGGAAAACGGCATTGATGAGCAGCTTAAAAAATACGCTCTTTCACTTGAGGAAAAGGGCTTTATTGAGCTTGCCCTCGAGCAGGAGCAGGTGTGGGATTTTCTTATGGAAAGCCTCGATGAGCTGGCTCAGACTGTCGGAGACAGACAGATAACACTCAAAAGATTTTCCGAGCTTTTCACTCTTTGTATGCAGAGCAAGAGCCTCGGCAAGATACCTGACGGCTTTGATGAGGTGTCCCTCTGCCCCGCACAGAGAATACTTACCAAAAATCAGAAGGTTATTTTTGCAGTAGGACTCAACAGTGATATTTTCCCCATGAAGCACAGCGAAGCGGGAATTTTCTCACGCAGAGAAAAAATGAAGATGGCTCTCGGCGGTATTGAGGGTCTTAATGACAGTGAGGATGCTCTTCTTTTTGAGAGATTCCTCGCCTATAATACCTTCTGCTGTGCAACAGAAAGACTTTATCTCAGCTACTGTCTTTCCGACCCGGGAGAAAATGACCTTTCAAAAAGTGAATATGTTGAAGCGGTGCAGGGACTGTTTCCGTTTCTTGAGGAAAAATTCACCTTTAATGCGGATATGTCTGAGCTTATAGAAAGCAAGCAGTCTGCATTTGAGGTAATGGCTAAAAACTGGAGCAGTGATGACGGCAGAGTCAGAGCGCTTAAGGCATATTTTGCAGATGAAGAGGAATACGAGGGCAGGCTTGCAAGCATAAAGGAAGCGGTGGGAAAAAGGAATCTCAGCTTCAGAGACAGTGAAAAGGCGAGAAGCTTTTTCGGTGAAAAGCTTTATTTTTCCGCCACTCAGCTTGACGATTACGGAAAATGTCCCTTTAAATATTTCTGCAGTCATTCACTTAAGGCAAAGCCCCGCCTGAAGGCAAAATTTGATGCCATGCAGACGGGTAACGCAGTACATTATGTGCTTGAGGTGCTTTTGAAAAAATACAGCGGCAAGGAGTTTCTTACTCTTACAAAGGCCGAGCTCGATATGGAAATAAACCGTCTTCTTAAGGAATATATGGAGCTTTCCCTTTCCGGCGAAGAGGATAAAACAGAACGCTTCACCTATCTTTACTACAGAATGAATAAGGTTATTTCCGATATTCTCGACAGACTGAGATGGGAGTTTTCCGAAAGCGATTTTGAGCCCTTTGATTTTGAGCTTAATATCGGCTATGACAGTGAGGTGCCTCCCTTTACGGTGGACCTTGATTGGGGCAGGGTGGAGTTCTGCGGCAAAATTGACAGAGTAGACGGACTTGATGACGGCGGAAAGAAATACATCAGAATAGTTGACTACAAGACGGGCAAAAAGGAATTTGAGCTCAACGATGTTCTCAACGGAATCAATATGCAGATGCTTCTTTATCTTGTGAGTATATGGCGTAACGGCAAGGGTAAATATGAAAACATCACTCCTGCAGGCGTACTTTACTATCCTGCAAGAATAGAGCCTGTCAAGAGCAAAAGAAATATCGATGCCGATACAAGAACGAGAAAAAGATACGAGAAAACGAAGATGCGCGGTGTTCTTGTTGAGGATGAGCAGATTATCCGCCGTATGGATAAAAAGTGTGAGGGGATATTCCTTCCTGTAAAAATCAACGAAAAAACCGGTGAGCTTTCGGGTAATCTGATAAGCCTTGAGGCTCTCGGAAGGCTTGCATCAAAAATGGATGCAATAATAAAGGATATGGGCGACAGTCTCCACGAGGGAAGAGTAGATGCCAGACCGCTTATGGGAGGCGGCTACACCAAGACGTGTGAATACTGTGATTATAAGGATATATGTATGCTCAAAAAGCCGAATTACAGATACATTGAAAATAAAGAGCATTATGAATGCATACAGGAGCTTATGAAGGAGGGAGAAGAATGAGCAGAAACTGGACTCAGCAGCAGAAAAACGCAATAGAAGCACGAAAGGGCTCAGTGCTTGTTTCTGCGGCGGCAGGCTCGGGTAAAACTGCAGTACTTGTGCAAAGAGTTATCGAGCGTCTAACCGACCCCGAAAATCCCACCGATGCAGACAGACTTCTCATAGTGACCTTCACCAAGCTTGCGGCTCAGGAAATGCGTGAAAGAATATCCGCCGCCATAGCAGAGCTTATAAAAAATAACCCCTCGGATGTGAGTCTGATAAGGCAGCAGATGCTTCTTGCAGACGCTAAAATATGTACCATTGACAGCTTCTGCTCTTCGGTAGTAAAAGAAAACTTTGAGCTTCTCGACATCTCCTCCGACTTCCGTACTGCAGATGCGGGAGAGCTTGCGGTTATAAAAAAGGAGGCTCTTGCGGTCACGGTTGAGAAGATGTATGAAAGCGGCTCGGCGGATTTCAGAAAACTTGTTGAAATGCTTTTCAGCGGCAGCGACGACTCCGAAATTGAGAGTGTAATCGACAGACTTTATGAGGTGTCACGTTCATTTGCTTCCCCTGAAGGATGGCTCAGAGAGCTTGCTGATTACTATAATCCGGACATTGACCTTAAGGAAAGCGTGCACGGAAGGGTTATCCTTGAAAGATTAAAGCAGGGGATTGGATACAGTGTATCGGTTTTCAGACGCCTGCTTGACGATATTGCAGGCGATGAGGTGCTTGAAAAAATATATAACAATGCAGTAAGCGTTGATATTGCTCAGTGCGAATACATTCTTTCGATGATAGAAAGCGGTAGCTGGGACGATGTCCGTACAGCTCTTCTGCGCTTCAAGGCAACAACAAAAGGAAGGCTTACCGATAAGAGCCTTAAGGAAGACCCGAAGATTCTTTATTTTGCGGCGCTGAGAGACCACGGTAAGGATAATATAAACAAAAAGCTCAAGGAACTTCTTTGCTGCAGTGAGGAGGAATACAAGAAGGATATCGGCTATCTTTCCGGGGTGATAAAAAGCCTTACCGAGGCGGCACTGCTTTATACCGATGTATATTCACATATGAAAAAAAGCAGGAAGGTTGCGGATTTCTCCGATATAATGCATATGGCACTGTCTCTTTTTGTGCATAACACGGCAGACGGCTATGAGAAAACGGCGCTTGCCGGAAAAGTCAGCGAGTGCTACGACGAAATTCTCATAGACGAATATCAGGATACCAATGCTGCGCAGACTCTTCTTTTCGAATCAATTTCAAGGGATAATCTTTTCAGAGTAGGCGACGTAAAGCAGAGCATATACGCCTTCAGACAGGCGATGCCCGAGATTTTTATGAATCTGAAGGATAAGCTTGGTTTATACGAGCCCGCCGAGGAAAACTATCCCTGCAAAATTGTTCTTTCCAATAACTTCAGAAGCCGCAAGGGCGTCACGGATATAATCAACTTTGTTTTTGAGCAGATTATGAGCCGTGAAAGCGGAGATATTGAATACAACAGTGAGGAAAAGCTTACTGCAAGTGCGGCGTACGATGAAAAGGACGATGTGTCGGCAGAGCTTCATATTCTCAACACGGGCAATGCCGAGGAGAATGAGGAAACCTCCCACGAGTATCAGGCGAGGTATATTGCTTCTCAGATAAAAAGGCTTATGGCAGAGGGATATACCGTAAAAGACGGTGCAGGAAGCCGACCTGTCAGCTACAGAGATATTGCCGTACTTATGCGAGGAATATCCACCAACGGAACTGTTTATGCGGAAACCTTCAGAAGGGAGGGCATACCCTGCTTTATTGAGGTGACGGATACCTTCCTTGCTTCAAGGGAAATAGCACTTGTGCTCAACATTCTGAGAATAATAGATAATCCTGTTCAGGATATACCCCTTCTGAGCGTACTTATGTCACCTGCCTTCGGCTTTTCCACCGATAAGATAGCGGATATCAAAAGGTACAACCGCAGAAGCAGCGTGTATTCCTGCCTTCTTGAAAGTGAGAGAAGAGGGGATGCAGAGTGCAGTGTGTTTCTTGATAAGCTTCGCGAGTGGCGTTCAATGAGTATATGCCTCGGAGTAGGCGAGCTTCTTAACGGTATATATGAGCAGACGGCTCTGCCCTGCGTTTTTGATGCTATGGATAAATCGGGTACGGGCAGTGCAAACTTAAGGCTTATGCTCGACTACGCCTCGGTATATGAAAAGTCAGGCTATATGGGTCTGAGCGGATTCATCCGTTTTATAGACCGTCTGAGCTCACAAAAGCAGGATCTTTCAGGCTCTCTCAACTCCTGCAGTAACGCCGATGTTGTAAAGATTATGACAATACATAAATCCAAGGGACTCGAATTTCCCGTGTGCATTCTTGCACACTGCGGCGGAAAATTCACCACAACGGATGAATCCAAGGCTCTTATTTTCAGCAAAAAGGCGGGTCTTGCAATAAGACACCGTGATATTGATACCTTTGAGGAATTTGAGAGCCTGCCCCGTACTGCCGTAAAGCTTGCTATACACAAGGATCTTCTCAGTGAGGAAATGAGAGTGCTTTATGTTGCGCTCACAAGAGCGAAGGAAAAGCTTATGCTGATTTATGCAGGAAAGAATGCAGAGGGTGCCGCCGCAAAATACGGTGTGGACCTTGTCAGCACAAGCAGGAAGATTGCACCCTATGCGATTTCAAATGCAAGCGGAATGGGACAGTGGCTTCTTACGGCTCTGTTAAGGCATAAGGACTGCGGTCAGCTTCGTGAAATTGCAAATCTTGATGACAGCTTTATCCTTCCCTGCGAATCGGGTCTGAAGCTCTTCATAAGTGACGGATATCCGCGTGAGGAAAATGAGCTGCAGGAAAAAGAGGGTGGCGGTATTGATGAGGCTTTCCTTTCACTTGTAAGAGAGAGAGCAGGCTTCAGATACAGATACGAGGCTCTTTCAGGCATAAATATGAAGAGGACGGCTTCTTCTGTTGACCGAAGCTATATAGACAGAGAATATTTTGCGTCTTCAAAGCCGGCTTTTCTCTGCGAGGGAGGTCTGACCGGTGCTCAGAAGGGTACTGCAACACACCGTTTTGTTCAGTTTGCCGACTACGAAAAAGCGAAGCT
>JAZULG010000205.1:0-12133 GCA_045603005.1 Acutalibacteraceae bacterium | reverse complement strand
TACTGCTCAATAAGAATAAGAGTGTGGGTATCCGACTGCTTGAGAAGGTACTCGATTTCGTGAATCTTATAGGCAGTGTTTACCGTTACAAGTACGGCACCGATTTTAGTTGCCGCCCAGAATGCGATATACCACTGAGGGATATTTGTTGCCCATACCGCAATGTGACTGCCCGGCTTTACACCGAGTGAAAGGAAAGCTCTGCAGCATTCGTCTACATCGTCACGGAATTCCGAATAGGTTCTTGTATAATCAAGAGTTGTATACTTGAAGGCATACTGATCAGGAAATTCCTCAACCATTTTGTCGAGCACCTGAGAGAAGGTCTTTTCAACAAGCGCCTCCTTCTTCCAGACATACTCGCCCGTTCCTCTGTTATTCTTATAGAGATGGCTCTTTTTTCTTGAGGGAGCCTGGAACTTATTCATATACTGAACAAAGTGGGCAAAAATAACGTCAATATCTGTTAAATCGGGCATCCAGTCAGGATTCCATTCGAGTGATATAAAGCCGTCATAATTAACCGAAGAAAGAGCATTTATAACGATATCTACGGGAATTTCACCTTCACCGATAAGACAGTATTCTCTTTCGCCGTCAAATTCCGCAGAGTCCTTCAGGTGCACGTGTCTGATGTATGCACCGAGGTTTGTGATTGTTGTTTCTGTATCTTCTTTCTGCTCACAGTATGTATGATATACATCCCATAAAGCAGCAAGATTATCACAGGCAAACTCCATAAGAACATTACGGAGCTCAAGTGTATTTGCAAACATACCTACAGTTTCAATAAGCACTGTAACCTTTTTCTCCTCTGCGTAGCTTACTACACCTGAAAGGCAGTCGATAACATTCTGCTTTGAGCTTTCGCCGCCGCCTGATGCGTAAACTCTTACGTAAGGCACTCTTATGCTTGCGGCAAAATCGATATATTTTCTTATATATTCTGCATTTTCTTCGGTAGTCTCAAGCGAGATATCCTTGCTGATATCAACACAGGGAATTGAAATGCCGTCATCGGAAAGCTTACGGATTGTTGCGGCTGAATTGTACTTGTGGAAAGGACCGTCCTTTTGTGTAAGGTTACTTTCCATAGCATTGTGAAGCTCTATTCCCTTGAAGCCGATTTCAGAAGCAAGCTCAGTGAAATCCTGCCAGGAATATTCCTTCCATCCGTTTATTGAAAAAGAAAGCTTAATCATATTTTATGCCTCCTCATATACAATTTTGTTGAGTGCATTAAGGTATGCTCTTATACTTGCACCGATGATGTCGGTAGAAATACCTTTACCTGAATAAAGCTTACCGTCATTACGAAGCTTAACGAGAGCCGAGCCCATAGCCTCCTGACCCTCTGTAACAGACTGAATCTGGAAATCATCAAGCTCATAGTGATGACCGACAATCTGCTCAATAGCAAGGAAAGCTGCATCGATAGGACCGTCACCGCCTGCAAGACCGCTGATTTTTTCACCATTCTTAGTCATAGTAATGTTTGCGGTTGCAGGAATGATGTTACCGCTATTTATAACATAGGATTCAAGGAAATATGTTGTAGGTACCTGAAGAGCGGCCGAAGCAACGATAGCGTCAAGCTCCTTTGCACCTACAGGCTTTTTGCGACTGATACGCTTGAATTCCTCATATACCTTTGTAAGGTCATCGGAGGAAAGCTCGTAGCCGAGATTTTTAACTGCCTTTGATACCTCGGTGATATCGTCGTGCTCGTTAAGCACAAAATCATCATTGAGAGAGCCGAAGGCTGAATCGAAAACCGAGTTCTTTGCCCTCTTGGCATTGGCAATCCATTCAATCTGCTTGGAAATTCTGTTAAATTCTGTCATTTTAACGCCGATTTCAAGACCTAATTCGTCTGAATGGGCACAGACTGCCTGGCATACGGGAGCAAGAGAAGCTGCTTCGGTTCCGGGAATTGAAGTAACCTTGATTTCTCTGACACCTGCTTTAATAGCAGAGACACTGCATGCAGCAGCCATACTCATTTTGTCACTGCACTGAATACCGACGGGAACATTCTCAAGTGAAGGTACGTTTGCGTATACATCGTCAACAAAGGTTGCAATTTCATCAGCAAGCATTGTCTCTGCTGTATCGCAAAGTGTTACAGATGTGGCACCCGCTTCAACTGCAGCAGAGATCGCATTATACAGAAACTCTACTTCACTTCTTGTAGCGTCGTCAGCAACAAATTCAACATCGTTGCAAAGAGTCTTTGCCTCGGAAACAAGCTCCTTTATCATTTCAAGCACCATAGGAGGCTTTTTCTTACAAATATATTCCATCTGCACCGTTGAGGTGGGAACAGCAATCTGTATTCTTGCCTTTTTCGCATCCTTAAGCGCCGATGCTACCCTCTGCACGTCCTTATCCTCAAGATTCACCATAACGGCAACTGTGCTGTTTTTTACACACGATGCAATTGATTTTATCAGAAGAACGTCTGTTTTCTCTTTTATAATAGCAGGAAGCTCGATAACGGAAACATTAACCTTGTCAAGTAGCTTTGCGATTTCAATTTTCTCCCTGAATGAAAGTGTGTAATCGTTCTTTTTTGCTGCCTGTTTTAATGTGATGTCTGCAATTGATAATTTTTCCATTTCTAAAACTCCTTTTCAGATATTATATCACTCTTGCACAGTTGATAACAAAAAATCCTTGAAATTACCGAAGTAACTTCAAGGACGAATAATAATCCGTGGTACCACCTTGCTTACTGCTTAAAAGCAGTCACTCTTATTCAAGGCTCTGTCAAGCCTTTAGCCATGATAACGGGGCATCCGTGGTCACCTACACAACCCTGAGTCTTCAGCAACCCTGCTCGGAAATGAGACTGAATAATCACTCTGTATCGGTTTGCACCACCCACCGATTCTCTGAAAGCAGGACGTGAAAATCCATAATTTCGTCAACGCATTTGTGATATTGGAGAACATTCTATCACATAAAAATATAAATGTCAACACTTTTATGCTTTAAATTTTGAAATTTTACTTCGTACCGAAAATTCTGTCACCGGCATCACCGAGACCGGGTACGATATAACCTCTTTCATTAAGCTTTTCGTCAAGTGCAGCACAGAAAACGTGTACGTCGGGGTGTACCTTTGTAAAAGCTTCTATTCCCTCGGGAGCGGCAATAATACAAAGGAAGCGGATAGTTCTGGGGCCTCTAAGCTTTATCTGCGAAACAGCATCAATCGCCGATCCTCCGGTTGCAAGCATAGGATCAACAACAAAAACATCTCTTTCTCCGATATCCTTTGGTAATTTGCAGTAATATTCAACGGGCTTGAGTGTTTCCTCATCTCTGTAAAGACCGATATGACCGATACGGCTTGAAGGCACAAGGCTTGTAATACCGTCAACCATACCGAGACCTGCACGAAGAATCGGCACAATAGCAAGCTTCTTACCGCTTATATGCTTACCAGTCATTTTGCAGATAGGTGTTTCGATTTCAACATCCTCCAAAGGGAGGTCTCTTGTGGCTTCATAGCACATAAGCGTTGCTATCTCGGAAACAAGAGCTCTGAAATCCTTTGAGCTTGTACGCTTGTCTCTGAGAATTGAAAGCTTGTGCTGAATAAGAGGATGGTCAAAAATTGTTACATTGTTATACATATCTGTCGTCCTTTCCGTTTAAATTTTATTCGCTGAATTTTCTGCTTTCGTTAACAGCCATTTCATCGCACCTCTCATTTTCAGGATGCCCTGCATGGCCTTTTATCCATTCGAAAGTAACGCTATGTTTTTCAGTAAGTGAGAGAAGCTCATCCCATAATTCCGGATTAAGTGCAGGCTTTTTATCCTTTTTACGCCAATTATTTGCCTTCCAGGACCTTGCCCATCCGAGCGTAATTCCGTTTGAAACGTACTGTGAATCAGTGATGATTTTCACCTCACAGGGTTCTTTGAGAGCCTTAAGCCCCTCTATAACAGCAGTAAGCTCCATACGGTTATTGGTTGTATGAGCTTCACCGCCGCAAAGCTCCTTACGTACACCTTTATAATCAAGTATTGTTCCCCAACCTCCTGCTCCCGGATTACCTGAGCAGGCTCCGTCGGTATACATCGTAATGCTTTTCATTTTATTGCTCCTGTCTGTTTTGTATATCTTACCACAAACGTAAAATTCTTTCAAGATAAACGTAAAATTTTCTCGATGTACCGACATAAAAAATCTGTCGGATAAGCCACCGACAGATTCAATATTTATTGTTACTTATTTTTAGAGATAAAATCCGTTATCTCTTCTTTTGTATGAAGTCCCACAATGCGGTCTGCTTCTTTACCGTCTTTAAAAAGCACCACGCAAGGAATGGACATAATGCCCATCATCATAGCAATATCCCCTGCCTCATCGCAATCAAGCTTGCAAACCTTTACCTCGCCGTCGAGTTCATCTGCAAGCTCCTCAATCACGGGAGCAAGCATTCTGCAGGGATTACACCACGGTGCCCAGAAGTCAACAAGCACGAGACCTTCTTCTGCTGTTACTTCTGCCGCAAAATTCTCACTTGTAAGTTCAATATAAGACATGACTATACCTCCTGAAATATTATCGGTTCCTCAGTTGAGAATACCAAAGAGTGAACGAAAGAAAAGAATTATCTTTTGGAATGCAGCTACGAGCCTTTCTATAAAATTGAAATTCTCATTACCGGTGTCTCCGTTTGCCTCTGCCTTAGTCACCGCCGTAAGCTTATTATTCTGCTTATCGTAATCAAGAAACTGAGGATAGTTCGGATCATCCCACACAGTAAGCTGCTCCTCACTTCCGAGAATAGCATATATAAGCTTATTTATCGCTGTGTTGAAATCCTCATGAACCGAGTTTTTAACAAACCACGTACTATCAGGAAGCACACAGGTTGATGCATCAATTACAAGATCCTTTGATACATATTTTATTGCACCGGTCTGCTTGATGCTGTTCAGATAAGCTCTGCTGAGTGTGCCGTTCATTTTTGCAGATGTTGCACCAAATGAAAGCTTATCAAGCTCAATGGTACCGTCTGCCTGAGCATCGCTGTTTTCAAATATAGGAGGAAGAGCTGTGTTGTATTTTGCAACAACCGCCACCTTTACACCATCCTCCTGCAGCTGACGGAGTGTAACGTCAAACTCATTCATTACATTGTAATGATAGTTGTCTATCTTCTCAATAAGTCCTGCATATTGAGCCTTCTTGTCACCGAAAACGAAATTCTTTGCTCTTTCAAAGTGTTCATCGTCAACCATACTCCAATAAGCAGGCATCGTTGCATACGAATACATAAGCAGGTCGGGAATAAGCTGATTTGCTATCTGTCTGTAAACAGATTCAGCAAGGTCTGTACCCATATGAAGCACACTCATTGAATGCGTAACGGAAACAATCGAGTTTATAAGACCCGAAAGGTCACTGTCATCGGTAAGGTTGGTATTTACATAGTCATTTATGATATCAGGGTCAAAGTTGAAGGTTCCGCTGAAGGTACCGCTACAGACAACTGTTCCCATTGTTGAAGGCACATAAAGAACGCAAGCATCAATCTTTTCAGCTCCGTATCTTGTAAGATAAGCAGCAACATAATTTCCGCCGAGACAACGGCCGACAAGCTGAACCTTATCCTTACCCGTAGCTTCAAGAACACTGTCAATATATTTATCCATGCTTTCGGCAACCTCCCAAGGATCAAGCCTTGAGTCATAGTTGAATATGTAATCGCTTAAAACAAAGTTTGAAGTTTTTTTCTTGGGAGCGGGACTCGGAATGATGTAGCTGCCGTCTGTAGCCTCGCCGTTTTCATCGAGTACAAGCTCCTTATAAATATTTTTAACAACCCGTGTAAGCTTATCACAGTAAATGCTCCAGTCATTTAAAAGAACACTGTTTGCAAAAGCCTTAAGTAAGGGCTCTGCCTGAGCCATAATCTGATCCTCGGGTTCAATTTCAAAAGGCATAATCATAGTTCCGTCCGCAGAATAAATCTCTCGGCCGGCACCCTTGACGTATACTATGGGCAAATCAACCTCAGCCGTTCTGACTGCAAAAGCAGGCAGTGCTGCCGAAAACGCCAAAATCACAGTAAGTACAACCGAAATAAGCATTCTGAATTTTCTTGACATATCATTACCTCCATTCAAAAACTCATTTTTTAATTCCAAATTTCCATTTATATATTACCACATTATTCATTATCAATCAAGTTACTGAGATAATATTAACATTTTTTTCAAAGATTTAACCGAGAGACAACAAAACCGTACTCTGAGAACAGGTACGGTTTTGTAAAGTTATGTTTCGCTGCTTTTTTCAGGTGAAACTCTTTCGGAAAACAGAAGGGATATACACCAGATTGCACCGAGTGCAACTACAGTATATATAATCCTTGCAATTATTGAGCTCTGACCGCCGCATATCCATGCAACAAGGTCAAACTGGAAAATTCCTATAAGCCCCCAATTGAGTCCGCCTATTATAGCTAAGAGTAAAGCAATTTTGTCAAGCATCCTTAAATCAACTCCTTTTGTAAGTATTATTGACCAAACAGGATGCTTTATTCGGGATTATTTTATTTTTCTGCACATAAGACAGTTTCCGAAAAAATTCACTTTCTTTTCAAAACCGTTTCTTGAATAAAATCTTATTGCGCCCTTGTTTCCCATTCCGCAGGAAAGCATAAGACCGGGAGAATTTTTTTCTTTAAGATGCTCGCAAAGGGCATCAACAAGCCTGCTGCCAGCACCCTTGCCCTGACAAATCGGAAGAATATCAATGTGAAGATGTGATGGATACTTCTTTTTTAATATCCTGTGCACGATGAGCTCTCCGCGGACAATAAACATATAGCTTTTTCCAAGCTTCTTTATGCGCGGAGCATACTTTTGCTTGAACACCTTCTCATAGGTGTCATAGTCCTCTGCGCAAAGGATATATCCGACTGCACTGTCATCACCGTCAGCAACAACAAAGCAGTTATCAGGCTCCTGCTCGGTGTAGTAATCGTTAAACATCAGCCTGAGAAACTCTCTCTGCTCCTCGGTTTCAATGGGCATTGATGAGGTTTCATAAAGAACTGTCAGCAGATTTTCCTTATCCTCGGCTCGGTATTTTCTTATTGTAAGCTCCATAAGCTCACTTCCCTTCAACGTATTTTGAAATAAGTCCTCTGAGCTCTTCAACACCGTCTCCTTTTGTTGCGGAGAAGGGCACCACGGGAATGTTTCCGTATTTTGTAAGAACAGAGCATATTTCGGTAAGGCTGTTCATTCTTTCTGTTTTATTGAGCTTATCGGCCTTGGTGAGAGCAACAATAAACGGAAGCCTATTTGCAACCATATATTCAATCATATCAATATCCTGCTCGGAGGGAGCGTGACGCATATCAATGAGCTGAACAACCACGCGGATATCTCTGCCTGATGCGAAATAGCTTTCCATAAGCTCCGACCAACGTATTTTTTCATCGTGAGATACCTTGGCATAGCCGTATCCCGGCAAATCAACAAAGCGGCAACCGTCAACTCTGAAAAAGTTGATTGTAACCGTCTTGCCTGGCATTGAGCTTACTCTTGCAAGGGCCTTTCTGTTCAGAAGTCTGTTAAGCAGAGAGCTTTTTCCGACATTAGAGCGTCCCGAAAAAGCAACCTCAGGCATATCAGAAGCAACAAGCTGCTTTGACGTGCCGCAGGAGGTTTCAAAATTACAGTTAGCGAACTTCATCCTTTTCAACCCTTTCTCTGATAATTATATCGTGAGGTGAAAACTTAACGGAGCTTTCCACGAAGCTTTCTCCGTTTTTTCCGCGAACAGCAACAGCAAAAACCTGTTCAAGCTTTTCTGCAGGTATAAATTCAATATTTTCCTTCACAACAGAATCTATCTCCCAAAGATCACTGTAGTTTTCCTCGGGAATTATAACTCTTTCCACACCTGCCTTATATGCCGCCATAGATTTTTCCTTAAGTCCGCCGATGGGAAGCACTCTGCCCGTGAGAGTAACCTCACCTGTCATAGCGACCTTACGGTCAATTTTTCTTCCCGTAAGAACGGAGAGAAGTGCCGTTGAAATAGCAATACCTGCCGACGGTCCGTCCTTGGGTACCGCTCCCTGAGGTACGTGTATATGAATATTCTTCTTTGTGAACATTTCAGGATTTATTCCGTATTTATCCGCCTTGCTTCTCAGATAGCTGTAGGCCGCTCTTGCAGATTCTTTCATAACGTCGCCCAGACTGCCCGTAAGCTCAAGCTTTCCGTCTCCGTCCATTGTGACTGCCTCTATCTGCAGAAGCTCACCGCCTACGCTTGTCCATGCAAGTCCGTTGACAACACCTACTGCATCATCCTTAAGAAGACTGTCGTTTCTGTATTTCGCAGGCCCGAGAAGCTCTCTGATAAGCTTTACCGTAACTGTTATTCTGCCCGCTTTTTCCTCATTAAGTCTTACAGCACACTTTCTGCAAAGAGCCGCTATTTTCTGTTCAAGACGTCTTACACCCGCTTCACGCGTATAATCCTCGATGATACAGCGGATTGCGCTGTCATCAAAACGAAGCTTTCTTCCGTCAAGGCCGTGAGCCTTCACCTGTTTTTTAACAAGATGATTTTTTGCAATCATAAACTTCTCTTCCGGAGTGTAGCTTGTAAGCTCAATAACCTCCATTCTGTCATAAAGAGGTCCGGGAATGGTTGATGCATCGTTGGCTGTTGTTATAAACAGTACCTTGCTTAAATCAAGAGGAAATTCAAGATAGTTATCCCTGAAGCTGTTATTCTGCTCCGGGTCAAGTACTTCGAGAAGCGCAGATGCAGGGTCACCCTTATAATCACGTCCGAGCTTGTCAATTTCATCAAGAAGCACTATGGGATTGAATGTGCCTGCCTGAGTGAGAGCGGCCGCAATACGACCGGTCATAGCTCCCACATAGGTTTTTCTGTGTCCTCTGATTTCTGACTCATCACTGACACCGCCGAGTGAAAGTCTCACGTATTTTCTGCCCATAGCCTCGGCAACAGAGCGTACAACAGAGGTCTTACCTATACCCGGAGGACCTACGAGGCAGATAATCTGTCCTTTTATGTCATCGGTAAGAGCCTTGACTGCAAGCATTTCAATGAAACGCTCCTTGATTTTTGTGAGCCCGTAATGGTCTCTGTCGAGTATTTTACGCGCTGCCGCAAGATCAAACTTATCCTCGGTGTATTTTCCGAAGGGTAACGCAAGAGCTGTGTCAAGATAGCCTCTTGTAATTGTAGCATCCGCAGAATTTCCTGCCATTTTTGAAAGCTTGTCGCATTCGGCGGTGAGCTTTTTTTTGATTACATCACTTGCTTCAAGCTTATCAATTTTCTGTCGGTAAAGCTGTACATCACCGAGCACATCCTCACCGTCACCAAGCTCAGAAGCTATAACTCTGAGCTTTTCCTTAAGATAATATTCCTTCTGCCCCTTATCAATCTGTGCGTTTACCTTTGCTTCAAGGCTGTTTTCTATTTCGAGAATATCATTTTCTTTAACAAGAAGAAGATATAGCATCTCAAGACGCTTAAATATATCGTTCTGCTCCAAAAGAAGCTGTCTGTCCTGATATTTGGAAAGAGCAGTGCCCGCTACAGCATCGCAAACAAGCTCGTATTCCTCGCTGAAAAAGACCTTTGCCGCATCCTCAAAGTCCATTTCGGTGAGTCTGAGAAATTTATCAAATTCATCCTTTATTTTGCGAACGAGAGCTTTTGCCTCATCCTCCTTCGCCGTCTTGAGCTTTAATGATTTTTTCTCCTTTACATCACAGATAAAGTAGTGCTTATCCTGCAGAATTTCGGAAATCTCGGCTCTGCATATACCCTCAACTACAACCCTCATAAAATCACCGTCGGGAGCCTTGATGACCTGACGTATATTTGCTACAACGCCCATTCTGTAAAGGTCCTCATCTTCGGGATTTTCGATGTTAATATCCTTCTGCGCTACAAGAAAAATCTTCTGATTGTCATTCATTGCCGCTTTTACCGCCGCAACTGACTTCTTTCTGCCGACATCAAAATGAAAATTGGTTCCGGGAAAAACTACAATTCCCCTGAGAGCTATTGCGGGAAGAGCTTTATATATCAAATTAACTGCCATATATACTGTATCATCCTTTATATTCAAATTACGGTTTATTATACATCACAGACATTATTAAATCAACAATTATCTGTGAATATATATGTACCTTTACTTCAAAAGAGCCTTTTCAAGAGCATGAAGATTTCGGTACATAAGACTTATATATGTCTCCCCTGCCTTAAAATCCTCAGCCGAAATAACGTGGCAGGAATAAAGAGTATCTACCGTGGCACCGGTCTGCTCACTTATTGACTGCGCTATAACACCCGTACTGAGATCCACCTTAAAAATTACGGGCACGGATTCATTTTTTACCTTATCGCAAAGATTTGCAACAGTCACAGGATTAGCCTCCGCCTGAGCCGAACAGCCCGGAAAAGCCGCAAAATATTCAAGCGAGTATCTTTTTGTGAAGTACATAAGGGGAAATCTGTCACCTATAACTATGTAATCACGAATTCTTCCGTCCATAAGCTTTGACAACTCCGCATCGAGAGCATAAAGCTTCTCGGTAAAGCTATGTGCATTTAAGCGGTAAAGCTCGCTGTTTTCAGAATCCGCTTCACAAATTGCATCACATATTGCTTCTGCTATAACAGCTGCATTCACCGGAGATGTCCACACGTGTTCGTCATATTCCTCGTGCTCCTCAACGCTATGCTCGTGGGAATGACCCTCATGCTCCTTATGCTCATAAAGACTTACGCAATCCATCATTTTTACGGTTCTTATTTCACCGTTTATGCCATCAAGTACACTGTCAACCCAAGCCTCAGATTCTCCGCCGCCGTAAATAAACACGTCGCACTGCTCTATTTTCATAACGTCACCGGGTGTGGGCTCATAGGTATGACTTTCCTCTCCCGGAGAAAGCAGCATTATAACCTCAGCCTTATCTCCTGCAATCTGCCTTGCAAAATCGTAGGGCGCAAAGCTTGTGGCAACTATCGTAAGCCTGTCCTTGCGGTAGACAGTGAAGCTTCCGAAGGTCATTGTAAAAATAAATATCGCCGCGGCGGCTAAACATACCGCCACCTTCAGTACGCCTTTCAGTGAACATAAACGGCTTTTACGGGGAATATTTGAAACTGCTCCGAGCAAAGCAAAAACGCCGAGCATAAAAATATTGACAACAACTACACTTGCACCGGTAGGTGTCTCGTGACGGATAGATAAAAGCAGTCCCGACAGAAAGCAGAACACGGAAACTACAGTTGAACAGACAACTACGCTTCTGTAGCTTTTGCACACTCGCATTGAAGTAACCGTCGGAAAAATAATAAGTGATGAAATCAGTAACGCACCCATCATTCTCATACCGATCACTATTGTCACTGCAGTGAGAGCTGAAATTATCATATTGTAAAAGGATACTTTAGTGCCCGTAGCCTTGGCAAAGCTTTCGTCAAAGGTAACTGCAAAAATCTCATTATACAAAAGAAGAAAAAGAGCAATTATAACAACGGAGATAACAGAACTGATTACTACGTCTCCCTCGCTCATTGTCAGAATGCTTCCGAACATATAGTTGTAGATATCTACATTCATACCTGTGGTAACAGATGTTGCCATAACACCTACAGCGAGGGCTCCCGTAGAAATCAAAGCAATAGCCGCATCACCTTTGATTTTACCCTTCTCGCTCATTTTCAGCAGCATAAAAGCGGCAATAATAACAATCGGCAGAGAAAAATGCAAAGGAGCAATATTAGCCGCAGAAGCTATTGCCATTGCTCCGAAGCCTACATGGGAAAGTCCGTCGCCAATCATTGAAAAACGCTTAAGTACAAGACTGACACCTAAAAGAGCGGCGCAAAGGGATATCAAAGTACCGACAATCAGAGCGCGTACGAGAAACTGTTGGGAAAAAATCAAGGATATAACTTCACTCATTTAACGTTCCTCCCAAGATACATTTTGTAAAGCTCACTGCTCTTATATTCCTCAACAGTGCCGAAAAAGCTTCCGTCTTTTTTCAGATGCAGAATATGGTCGGCGTACTCTACAGCGGCAAAA
>JAZULG010000204.1:0-38124 GCA_045603005.1 Acutalibacteraceae bacterium | reverse complement strand
CCTAATCCAAAGCAAAAACAGTTTCTTCAGGCGACAAGCAAATACATAGCCTACGGAGGCGCTCGCGGAGGTGGTAAGTCGTGGGCGGTGCGCGTCAAAGTGGCACTCATGGCCTTGTATTGGCAGGGGATAAAGATACTTGTTCTCCGCCGCCAGTATCCCGACCTTGTCAAGAACCACATAGAGCCCCTGCGAGAGCTTCTTGAGCCGCTGGGGGCGAAATACAACGACAAGCACAAAACGCTCCGTATCGGCAAAAGCCAAATAATTTTCGGTTACTGCGATAATGACAACGATTACCGCAGATACCACGGTAACGAATATGACATCATCTGCATTGACGAGGCCACGCAGTTCAAAGAGGAATGGTTCGACAAAATCAAGACCTGCGTCCGTGGTACAGGCAACTTTCCTCGGCGCATGTATCTGACCTGCAACCCCGGAGATATAGGCCATGCATGGGTCAAGCGCCTGTTTATAGACCGCGATTTCAAGCCGGAGGAAAAACCCGATGATTATGAGTTTATAGCGGCCACCGTATATGACAACAAGGCGCTCATGGACGCCGACCCCGGTTATGTTCGTATGCTTGAAACGCTGCCGCCCGGTCTTCGCGAAGCGTGGCTGCTGGGTTCGTGGGATGTATTCGACGGGCAGTATTTCCGTGAGTGGGATCCGAGCGTTCACGTCACCGCGGATTTTCATATTCCCTCAGAGTGGCGGCGCTACTTTACCATGGACTACGGCCTCGATATGCTGGCAGGCTACTGCATAGCTGTCAGTCCCAGAGGCGAGGCTTATGTTTATAAAGAAATTTACAAATCAGAATTAATTATATCCGATGCCGCCGCTGAGGTTAAGACCTTGTGCGCCGGTGAGGATATATTTCAGTATTTTGCTCCGCCTGACCTGTGGAACAGACGCCAGGATACAGGCAAAAGCGTTGCCGAGATATTTGGTGAGCATGGAATATATCTGACCAAGACGCAGAACGAGCGCGTTGCCGGCTGGATGCACATGAAGGAATGGCTGAAGGTGGAAGTCAGGGAAAACGGTGAGAGATACGCGGCGCTGCGTGTGATGCAGAGCTGCCGCAACCTTATCCGCTGCATACCTCTTCTCCAATACGACCAAAAGAAAGTTAATGATTGTGCCACCGAGCCGCACGAAATAACCCATGCTCCCGATGCAATACGTTACTTCTGCGCAGGCAGGCCGTGTGGCGCGCCGCAGGAAGAGATACATAATAATCCTCTGCCGTTCGCACTGCGCGAAACGGAGGATTACACAGGAGGTTTGATGAATTGGTAGAAAAGATACTGAATTGGTTTACCCGCAAGGACGGCTTTGTTCGCGTAAGAGTGGAAGCAATGGCAGAGCTTAACGAAAATATTGCTTTTCAGCAGCGTAAATGCGAAGAGCTTGACGGTGTCGTGTGCGAGCTGATGGACGAAATAAAAGAGCTGCGCGCAGAACTCGAAGCACTTCACAGACCTCCGGTGTATAAAGCGTCTGAAATAAACTCAGGTCTTTTCGGCGAGATAATGGACGAGTTTATAAACGGTCCGCAGATTAAAGACAGGGAGGACGATTGATGAGCGAGGCAGCAAAGACTACGGTCTGGGAGGAATACAAAGCAGGGCTGGAGTATCAGACGCAGATGGGCTTTGCAACAAACTTCCCTGCATACGAATCGTTCAAGGAAGGGGAACAGTGGCCGCAGGCTACTGCCCGAACAAAGAACCTTCCGCGGCCTGTTTTCAACATAGTGGATATGTTTATCCGCACCAAGCGGGCCGCAATATGCAACCAGCCGCTGACAATTCAGTACAGCCCGTCGGAATACCCGATAGATACCGATGCAGCGGAGCTGGCAACTCAGGGCGCATCTGATTTTACAGATTATGCCCGTCAGCTGTGGGAGGACTGCAGACAGGACGAGCTGAATAACGAGCTTGTAGACGATGCGGCCACACTCGGCACAGGTGTGCTGCATTATTTCTTTGACAACAGCGTGAGAGGTTACGGCGAGCATCCGTATGTGGGCGAGATACGCGGTGAGACACTTGACCCGCTGAATGTGTTCCCGGGCGACCCTCAGTGCAGAGATATTCAGCGGCAGCCCTATATTATAGTCTCTCAGCGTGTTGATGCAGAGTCTGTCAAATCGCTTGCAAAAGAGGCCGGAATCAACGATGAGCGGCTGCGCTTGCTTGAGGGTGACGACAAAACCGAAAATGAAGGCTACACCGCAGCGAAATATGAATTAAAGAACCGCAGGAAGCTAACGCTGCTGACCAAGTATTATCGCGACAACGAGGGCGGCGTGGTGTTTGACCGCTGCACAGAAACGGTTGAGATAATCAAGGCGCAGCCGCTTACTCCTGAAGGAGCTCCGCGCCCCATAACACTTTATCCGATAGTTGTCATGAACTGGTACGGAAGAAAAAAGTCGATGTTCGGCATAGGGGAGTGTCAGACCCTTATCCCGGCGCAGAAGGCTGTAAACTTCCTCAAGGCGATGGAGCTTATGTCAGCCCAGCAGACGGCATGGCCGAAGATCCTCACAAAGCCGGGCGCGCTGAATCAGACCATAACAAACGAGCCGGGTGAGGTGATAGTTGACCACTACGGCAACGGACCCGGAATATCATATCTTAATCCGCCTGCCATGTCCTCGGGCGCTTCTGCACTGGCACAGTCAATATTCGACCTTATGCGAACCGTGTCGGGCGTCAATGAGGCGGCAACTGGCGAATCAATGGGCACATCAATGGCTGCTTCAGCTATTATCGCGCTTCAATCGCAGGCACAGAAGCCTATCGAAGAAGTTCAGAGTCACTTCTGGCGTGCGATAAAGAGCGTAGGTGCAATATGGGCGGAAATGATAAAGGCCTATTACGACACCGAAAGAAATATCACTTCCGAAGAGATAACCGACGGAGAGGATCCTGCCGACAGAACCAGAGGGTTTACAGGCAGAGATTATGCCGATGTAGACTTCCGCCTTCGCATTGATGTGGGCACCTCTTCGCAGTACAGTGAATCGCTTGTTATGTCCACTCTTGATAACTTCCTCGCTCGCGGATTTATAGACCAGTTCGATTACGTTGAGCTGGCACCGCGCAATGTTGTCCCCTTTGCCGACAGGCTCAAAAAGCGTTGGAGTGACAGAGATGAACAGATGAATATTATGCGTCAGCAGGTCATGCAGGAAATGCAGACACAAGCGCAGGCGCAGGGAATGCCGCTGCCTGGCATGGAACAGCCCACAGGCGTTGAAGGCACTCCTCTGCCGCAGATACCGCACGCACCTGCGTTGCCGACGGCGGGGAGGTGATTTGATTGGATTGCCCAACCTGCAAAGCTGAAATGCGTATCGTCGGTACAGCTGTAGATGTTGCAGACGATGACAGAGCAGATGCACAGACAAAGGTTTATCAGGTGCAGAAGCTGAAGTGTCTGAACCCTCGCTGTTCTGCGCCGAAAGAAGCCGAACAGCGGCATTTGATTTACCCAAACAATTAATCACGGCCTGACCGTGTAAAAAAACATGGACTGCAAAACGGTAAGCGCTCCGCCCCTCGTCCACAAAAGCGCAGAAAGGATATTCCGTTATGGAAAACACAATGGCTGCCAATACCGCCCCCGCTGAATCTGCAGAAACCACCGCAGCAAGCACCGAGGCGGAAGGAAGTGTCGCCGCTTCCAGTGAAGTGTCCGCTCCTGCACAGCAGGACATAACACAGACTCAGGCCTTTTCAAAGCGCCTGAATCAGATGTCGGCACAGAGAACCGATGCCGCCATCAAAGAATTGCGAATGACAAACCCTTACACCAACTCCCCGATCGAAACCTTAGACCAGCTGAGAGCCTTTAATGCAATGCAGCAGGCGGACGAGCAGGGTCGTGACCCTCACGGCGCGGCCGAGCTTATAGATCTGCAGTCTCAGCTCTCAAATCAGTCTGCAGAGCTCGCGGAATATCGCCTGCGCGAACAGGTCGCCGCAATAAAAAGCGATGCTGTTATGGGCGAAATCTACGAGGAATACAAGGAAGAGGTAAACGACCTTGTAGCTCACATAATCGAAGGCGGCGAAGAGCCCGACCTCGAGGCGGCGCTGAATGTTATCATGGCACAGCATATGGGTGACATAAGAAGGCGCGAAGCCGAGCGAGCCAAAGCAGATGCAATGGCCTCTATTTCCGCAAATCGTGCAGCGTCGCCCGGATCGCTGGGCGGCACACCTGCAGGAGATGCCGTAGACTGGAACACAATGAGCAAGGCTGATTTTGCAAAAGCGCTTGAGGTTGCGAAGGACGGAGGGTACAGAAAAACTTAACCTCAACGAAAGGACGATAATATGAACATTATAAAGAAGCTGTTTCGCGGCATTTTTCTTTTTCCGCTCACCCTGATGCTTGGTGCTGTTACATACAACACCAACACCATTGACGGCAACATGGCCGTCGAAAACAAGAAGTTTTATGAGAGAGCTCTTCTTGAGCGCCTTCTTCCGAACCTTGTGTTCATGAAGTACGGCCAGCAGAAGAGCGTACCCAAGAACAGCGGCGACACCATAAATTTCCGCCGCTACGAATCACTGCCTGCAAACACCACAGCGCTGACCGAAGGCGTAACCCCTCCCGGCACTTCTCTCTCCATGAGTGTTGTGGAGGCAAAGCTCAAGCAGTACGGTGACTTCGTTACTATCTCCGATAAGCTGGACATGGTCGGCATCGACCCCAACATCACCGAGGCATCTGAGCTGAACGGTGAGCAGGCGGCTCTTGTTCTCGACACCGTAACCAGGGATATTATTGCTGCAGGCTCCAATGTATTCTATGCTGCAGGAACCACAAGAGAAGAGGTCGCCGCAGCCAATGTTCTTGACAGTGCTCTGATAAAGAAGGCTGTCCGCGCGCTCAAGCGTCAGAATGCAAAGCCCTTTGAGGACGGTTACTTCATCGGCATCATTCACCCCGACGCAGGATATGACTTCATGAACGACACCCTCTGGCAGGATGTCTCCAAGTATAACGGCGGTACAAATATCGTCGAGGGTGAGGTCGGCAAGCTCCATAAGGTCAAGTTTGTCGAGAGCACCGAGGCTCCCATATTCAGGGGTGCAGGCGCGAACGGCGCAGATGTTTACGGCACCATGATCATCGGTCGTGATGCTTACGGCGTCCCCAAGCTTGAGGGCGAGGGTCAGCCGAG
The DNA here is from genome assembly GCA_045603005.1 of Acutalibacteraceae bacterium. GTDB lineage: Bacteria > Bacillota > Clostridia > Oscillospirales > Acutalibacteraceae > UBA6857. The sequence continues at coordinate 32,903 of JAZULG010000204.1, read as the reverse complement.
AATCATCATCAAGTCTGCCAAGGAAAGCGGCAACGCTGATCCGCTGGAGCAGCGAAACACCGTAGGCTGGAAGGCGTTCATGACCGCAGTGCGCCTTAACGAGCTGTCGATGATCAGACTTGAGCACGGCGCCACCGCATAATAACAAGGAGGTACATATGGCAACCGTATCTGCAACTGAAACAAAAAACGATAAGTCCACCGAGGCAACTGTTTCTCTGAGCGAGAGCAGCATAGACAAGGAGGCACAGCGCACAGGCACTATTCTTGATAAGAAGCCCAAACGCCAGGTCAAGCTTATTGACAGGGTGGCGCTGGAAAACAAAACCACACCGCCCCCTCATGTAGTAGGCATTAACGGCTATGTGTTCCGCATTCCGTGGAATAAGACGGTAGAAGTGCCTGCACCTGTCTACGAAATCCTCGAAAGACAGGGCCTCTGCTAACCCGTAAAATAACGCTAAACCCAAAACAGGGCGGCTGGCTTGATGTCCGCCGTCCTGTTTTCTTTTTTTAGGAGGTAATGCCCGAATGATAACCAAAGGGCGAGCGATAGATGAAATGCTTCGCTGGCTGGATGAAGCAACCGTCAACGGTCAGCCTGCCACAGCCGAGCAGATCGCAGATTATAAAGACAGAGCAAACTACATGCTCGATGGCGCAGTCAAATTCCTTTCGGGGCAGTTCAAAATACCTGCTGTACACAGCGTTGTCCGCAGGCCGACGGTAAACCTTGCAGGTACCGGCTTCGGCTCGGAGGCTGTTTATCCCGATAAGCCCTTCAGCATAAGCGCAGACGGCGCAAAGTCTTTTTATCTGGAGTACGAAGGAAGTATCACTCTTGACGTGAACGGTACAGCAACGCAGCTGAAGTCTGCCGAATATACCGCAGTAAAAGGCAATATCCCAAACGCAGGCGGAAGGGCAACCGTTACAGTCTCAAGCGATTATCCTGCAATGATACGCTATGCGGCCTTGTATGGCTATGAATACGAGACCGACGAAGCAGTTCCGGCATTCACGCCGTATGTTTCGTATGAAATGCCCGAGGATTTCCGCGAGTTTGATAAATGTATGCAGACTTCCGACGGGCACCAGTACAGAGAGTACCCTGAAATCAAACGCGAAGGGCATCGCACATATCTTCTGCCATACGATGCGCAGGGGCAGTTTGAATTCCACTATTGGAGAAATCCTGCGGAAATTCCTGTTGACGCTCCTGATGATACGATTCTCGAGGTGGAAGATAAGGCTGCCCAGCTTGTCGGCCTGAAGCTGGCAGTTGACCTGACCGTCGGCGTGGACGATACAATGACAATCTCTTACTATCTCGACAGTAAATTCAACTATCTCATAAACAATATTCTGACCGAGGATAAGGGCGGAAGAGTCTCAATTGAGACTGTTTACAGCATGAATTAAGGAGGCGGACAATGGTTGTATATAATCAGGGCGGCAGCGCTCCGAAGCCCCCTCAGCGGTCTATTGTGTCTATCACAAATTTCCGCGGCGCAGATATGTCAAACTCCGAAACAGCAATGGACATAGGTCGTTCCGGCTACTGCCCGAACATGACCAGAGCCGCGCCGGGCAAGGTGCGAAAGCGCATGGGCTATCAGCTGTACAGCGAGTATGACGGTGCTATTAACGGCTGCTGGAGACTTGGCGATAAGACACTTGTCCATGCAGGAACAGGTTTCTATGTTGATGGCGAGCGTGTTTCAGCCGAACTTAATAATGCTGTTTCCTCGGCGCGTCAGTATAACGGCAAGCTTTATATTCTGGACGGCAAAAGCTTTTTTGTATATGGAAAGTTTGATGATGCCTGGGCGCTGAAAAGAGTGTCGGAGGTTGCAACTGTCCCCACCGCAATGATTGACCGAGACCCCGTAGGCGGCGGAACGGCGTATGAGGATATCAATATTCTGTCTGACAAATGGACGGAGCTTTTCTTCTCAGACGGCAAGTCAACGGCTTATCAGATGTCTTTCGGCGATCTGCTGACAACCGTTCCTGTTGTAGTTAAGAAGCTGAAAGCCGACGGCATTTCGTGGGAAACATTAACCGAAGGAAAAGACTACAGTGTGAACTACACTACCGGTATTATCACTTTTGTTACAGCTCCCGGGCAGACCCCCATAGGCGGTCAGTCAAACATCAGCATTACGGTGGCAAAGGACAGAAGTGACAAGCGTAAGCGTGTTGAAAAATGCACATTTATGACATCGTATGGCGATGATTCCTCGGGCAACCGAATATTCTGCTCGGGCAACCCGGAATTTCCGCACTGGGATTTCTGGAGCGATACGAACGACCCCAGCTACTTCTCAGACCTTAATTATGCGATGCTCGGGCGAGATGATTCGGCTATTGTAGGTTATTCAGTGCTCGGCAGCTACCTTGCAGCGCATAAGGATGACCGCGACGGAAGTATTTATGTGCGTTCTATCGTCACCGATACCAATGACATGAACCGTCAGACCTTTCCGATTACTAATGTTATCAAAGGACGCGGAGCATTAAGCCCGCACAGCTTCGCTTATCTGACGCAGGAACCGCTTTTCCTTACACCGCAGGGCGTGTTTGCTATCACAACACAGGACCTCACAGCGGAAAAATATGAGCAGCGCAGATCGTTTTATATTGACAACATGCTCCTGAAGGAAAAGGAAGCCGATCTGAAAAATGCGTATGCCTGTATTTATCAGGATTTGTATCTGCTGGCAGTTAATGGTACGGTGTATGTTCTTGACGGAACAACAACCACATACGAAAAGGGCGAGCCATATGCAACCTATCAGTATGAGTGCTTCTACTGGACGAATATCCCGGCGCGAATTATGTGGGTGCATGACGGCAGGCTGTTTTTCGGCACACCGGACGGCAGAATATTCAGGTTTTACAATCAGCCGAACAGCGTTATCTCGTATAACGACAACGGCAAAGCGATCGCGGCCGCATGGCAGACCAGCGCTCTTCAGGGCTCTTTGTTTTACAAGAATAAAAACTTCAAGCGGTGCTCGGTGCAGCTTGCCCCGGCAACAGCAACGGGCTGCTTTACAAAGGTGCGCAGAGCAGGCGTATGGAGTACCCTTTTTAACGCAAATACATCTGCTCGCTATCTGAAGTTCAGCAGTATGCAATTCAGCAAATTCTGTTTCACATCAGATGACAGTCCGCGTACGATTGGCAGCAAAATAAAGGTAAAAAAAGTAGATAAGGCCGCGTTCAGATTTATAAACGATCAGCTTGGTGAGCCGTTCGGCCTTGAGGCCATAGCCTTTGAATTTATCGAAGGAGGAAATTTCAAGGGGTGATGAATATATGAGTGTAAAACAGATTTCAAATGATGATCTGAAAAATATCGGTGTAATAGGTCTCGATGATGCACCGGGTCTGAGTAAAGCAGATATGCAGGCAAAATTTGAGGAAACAAGTCGTTCTGTTATAATACCACGCCTTAACGAGACGATTGCCGACCACAATAAGCTTGCAGAAGAAGTCGAATCACTGACGCTGAACAGCGGAAATGTTTCACTGGAGCAGGTGGAATACTGGAATTCAAAACTGGATGCAACACCGGAAAGTTATCGTCGTTTAACAAAATTCTGTGTTGTTGGCGGCAGCGTTGGATGGTTCAAGGTCGGCAGTGTGAATTTTGCTGAGCCGTTGGAGCGTTATTCGGCGCAGATTGTAGTCCAGTCTGTACATACGAATAGCGAAAAAGGAAAGATGGGCTGTGTTTCCGCAGAGATATGTGTTAACGCAGACCATACGGGATTAGACAGCACCAGCCATATTACCTGGAGTGAAGCTTCAGAGTTTGATGGTGAAAATATAATGGTGACTTTTGAAGCTGACACTCTTACGGCGGCGGTGTACATTCGCACCGAAGCTGTTACAGAAAGAATCGCAATTGCAGTGCTTCTGGAAAATAATCCAACAAACGCTGAACATCTATTGATTACTTCCAGTAATGACGTCGCAGAATTGACGGAACCTGTTGGCATGAGAAGCAAAAAGAAAAATTCTATGGTGCTGCTGTGGGAAAATGCAAGTCCCAATAGCTCATTTCCCGCACAAACTGTTGCCGTACAAGGCGAAAAAATAAGCGACTTTAAATTTATTCTTATCACCACAATTAAAGGTGGCTTGGCGATAGCACCTTCGTCATACGCTGACCCAGTATTTTTATTGGATACAACTGGCGCCATATCGGGAGCTATCAGTGTTCGAAATTTTACCTTAAACACCGAGAAAAATACGGTTACATTCACGGGGGGCGTACATCCTGGTGTTGAACAAAAGGATACTTTTGCAATCCCATTTCAGGTTTTAGGAGTTGGAAAATATTAACATGAATTATGCATTAAATCTGGCCGAAGATGGCCGAGTTTTGTCTGCCACATATCCACAATACGCTCCTAATGGTGCGACGGTCGTTAACAGTCTGCCTGAGGGTAATATTTCAGATTATCGCTATGTAAACGGCGAGTTTGTTTTTGAACCTTTGCCGCAACCTGAGTCCGACAACACCCCCACCGCAGAAGAACGCCTCGAAGCCATTGAAGCCGCCATGCTCGAAATGATGATGGGAGGTACAGGTATATGATTTTGTTTCTTGTTACTCAAATCAAGCTCGGCAAAATAACGCTTGAGCAGATTGCAGAGAATCCCAACCTATCAAAATATTTTGCAGCTGTAGCAGCTGCACTGGAGGTGTAAAAACCATGGCAAAAATATACATAGGCGTAGGCCACGGCGGCTCGGATCCGGGCGCAGTAAGTGGTAAGCACATTGAAAAGAATTACGCACTTGATATTGCAAATGCCTGCACAGCCGAGCTCAGACGGCACGGCGTAGAGGTTATGCAGAGCAGGACAAGCGACGTAACCGAAAGCGCAGCGGCGAAAATCGCAGAATGCAATAAATTCAATCCCGACCTCGCAGCGGATATTCACCTCAATGCAGGTAAAGGAGATGGCTTTGAGGTCTTCCACACAATTGTTACAGACAGCAAGGGTGTTATCCTTGCTCAGAAAATCGAGGTAGCCGTTAAAGCTATCGGACAGAACAGCCGCGGAATAAAGACCAAAAAAAACAGCAGCGGCAAGGATTATTTCGGCTTTATTCGTCAGACGAACTGCCCGGCGTTGTTGGTGGAGTGTGCCTTTATTGACAGCGGAGATGTGCAGATAGTCGACACTCTCGCCGAACGTCAGGCGATGGGCAGGGCTATTGCACACGGTATGCTTGATTATCTCGGCATATCAGTCAAAGCAGAAAAACCTTCGGGCGTCGCGGCGGCAATAGTAAAACTTCCCGATGTTGCCGTTCAGCTCCCTCAGCTCGGCCGAGGTCTGGATAATCCCGACTATCAGGTAAAACGTGTGCAGCTTTGCCTGAATGAAATGGGGCACACAGGTGCAGACGGCAAGCCCCTCACCGTTGACGGCGATTTCGGACCAAACACCGAAGCAGCTGTAAAAAAACTGCAGGCGGCTCACAGCATCACCGCAGACGGCAGAATGACCGCCAAGACGTGGCGCGCGCTGCTTGTTTTTAAGAAATAGGAGGTAAAAATTTATGAAATTAGATACTATCCAGAAACGCAATAACCTTAACGATGTTCTTCGTGCCGATGAGCCCGGCAACGGCGGTGCAAGTCACCTCTACATTATTACCAGAGCGGGAGAGTCTGATGTGCCAATGCAGGCAATAAAATTTCAGAATGGTCCCAGAAATGACGAACACTCAGAACATGGTGTTCTCGACTGTGACCTGCTCGAAATAGTCAGAGATCGTCTCAAAGCATTTCAGCAGGGCGAGTTTGCGATCCGAGAAAACGCCTGCGCACTCACCCATATTGAAGAAGCTTTGATGTGGATGAACAAAAGAGTTGAGGACAGGGCTGCGCGCGGTGTTCTTGGAACTATGCAGAAATAGGAGGTTATCACATATGAATGTATCATTAACCGTACTTATTTCCCTCGTGTGCACCCTCGTCGGCGCAGGCGCGGCAATTCTCACCCTACGCCGCTCAGCTTCCAAGGACGATACCGAAGAGGGCAAGACAAGCGGTACCATTCTGACGGAAATCGGCTATATCAAATCAGGTGTTGACGATATTAAGCGACATCAGGAAAAGCAGGATGATCAGTACCTTGACCTGCGGCAGCGTGTCACTACGGTTGAAGCCTCGGCAAAGCAGGCGCACAAGCGCCTTGACAGCATGGAGGAGACCTGCAAGAACCACCATGATTGTGTAACGAGGAGGGATTAAGGATGAAGCAGTTTTGTGAAAGACTCAAATCGCCCGTTGTGTGGGTCTCTGTTCTGACAGCCATATATACATATGTAGAAATTGCCGACTTTTCCTCGCCCAGAGCTATCGTGCTGGCGGCGCTCGGCATTCTCATAGCCGCATTCTCGGCGCTGAATAATCCCACTGACAGGGATAATATGTAATAAAGAGAAGGGGGTATACAAAATGGCAGCATTTGAAAATTATGATCAGGTAAAAGCAGCGTATGATGCTCTGCTGGCGAAAAAGACTAAAGCGCAACGCGCAGAGAACGTTCAGCGACAGCAGGCTGTTTTGGGTGTTAATAATTATCTGCGCCAGAACGGCTATACAGGCGGTGCAGCGGAAAGTATTCTGCTGCGCGCTCGCGGCAATCCGGTAGACTATTCGGCTTATGACACTCAGCTTGCCGATTATCAGGCCATGATGAAAGCCTTCCAGCAGGCAGCAGCCGCTGCCGCTGCAAGAGGCGGAGGGGGCGGAAGAGGTGGTTCAGTAGTTAATGTTGTGAAGCCCTCTGCAAACGCAGCATACAACCGCAATGATCACACCTTAGTAGCAGGAAAAACAGCTCAACCCATTATTAACAGATATGTTCGAATGACTCACTAACGGAGGTTCTTATGCCAAACAACAAAAAGTTAGCACAGCAGCGCGCCATGGTAAAGGCGCTGTCTTCTCAGAAAAAACGGGAAGCAGAATCAAAGGCGAAGGGAAAACAGGCATCCACATACGCTTTGCCTTCGGAAAATAAACCTTTTACCTTGCTTGAAAAGGCTGCTATAAGAAGGTCTCAGCAGAACAGACCGCAAGGCAGCTCCGTTAATTATGATGCTGAATTTGATAATATTCAGAAGCAGATGAAGGATCTTCGCTTGAAGCAGCTGGGCTCATTTGTTACAGGCTTGAGAGCAAATCCGCTGATGACCTATCAGACCAACACCGATGAGATTAATGCATATGCTGATGAAATATCCAGACTCAAGCAGCGCAGCGCGGTGCTGAAGGCAAACGAACAGGCTGACATAGTGAGAAATGCTCAGCAGAAATACCGGGACAGCGGCAGCAAGGTAAATACAACCAAGCTTAACCGTTCGTTTGTTGACAGAGGAATTGAGGGTAGCCCCCTTGAAGCAAAAGGAAACAGGTTCTTCGAGGGGGAACCGCTTGAATGGCTGGCAGACCTTGATGCATCTGATTTTAAGGATCCTGATTTATATATTGACGCTCTTCGCACAACACAGCTTATCGGCAAGGGTGATCATGGACAAACCCTGGCAACAGCGATAGCAACAAGCCTGCAGCCTGAATATGAAAGATATATGTCAGACGAGGAAATAGGTACATATAATTACCTGTGGGAAAACGAAAGCAGAAAGGCCGCAAGGGAATATCTGAACTCGCTGAAAACCGAGCTGAATGCACGCCGAACCGAGCAGTCGAACGCAAAGTGGAGCGAATACGCAGGCAGAAACGCAGGCACCGCAGCTGCCGCCTCAGCGGCCTCTGTGCCGCTCAATCTCCTGGGCGGTCCTGCGTCCACAGGCGAAATGCTCAAACAGAATGCCATTGGTGCACTTACAGGTAAGTATGGTGTTGATTACAACCAGACGGGCGGCATGATGGCTCAGAATGCGGAGGCTATTCGAGGCGCGGTCACACAGAAATATAACTGGAATCTCGGAAACTGGGACGCTTTTGATACGCTGTACGGCTCGGGAATGTCATTGCTTGATTCTCTGGCGGCCTCTGCTGTGGGAGGCAATGCAGGCAAGGCCTCAGAAGTGATTGGTGGTCTTGTTCTCGGATCCTCTGCGGCATCAGGAGCGGCGCGAGATATTGTCAGCCGCGGCGGTACAGACGATCAGGCGCTCGCAGGTGCAGTTGCTGCAGGTGCATTTGAAACCCTCTTCGAAAAGGTGTCGATAGGTAATTTCAAGGCTCTGCAGGAGGTTGCGCCGAATACCTTTAAGGATGTTGCAAAGAATGTTCTAAAGTCGGTCGGCGTCAACGCATCAGAAGAAGCTGCCACTGAACTGGCGAATATTATTTATGACACTGTTGCTCTCGGCGATATTTCCAACTGGGAACTGTCTGTTCAGAACTATATGAAGCAGGGTCTTTCTGAGGAACAGGCAAAAGCTCAGACCGCCCATGATATGGCACTTCAGATAGGCGAGGCGGGTCTGAGCGGCGCACTCATTGGTGGAGGCATGGCAGGTGCAGGTTCCGCAATAGGCTGGCTGAATAACAGGCAGGCTGCAAATGTTGAAGTCTCCGAACCTGAAGCGGCTGCATTGAACACGCTGGCCGACATTTCGGAAAGACAGACCACGGGCACCTCAACCATTGCTGATACAGTGGCGGAAAAGGTGCTGACAGGTCAGGCGCCCACCAATTCTGAAATAAGGCAGCTGTATGCGGCAAGCGGTCCCGTCCGCGCACAGTTTGCTGAGTTGACAGGAATCGATATTGTCGGAATGGATCAGACCAGGCTGCGCGCAGCCCTTTCTGCGGCTGCCAAATCTCCTGCAATCACAGAGGAGAGGATGGCGGAGCTGGAAGAGCTCAGTTTGATGGAACAGGCGCAGAGTTCGCTTGATAACCCCTCTGCCGTTGACGCATATTTCGATGCCGCAATGAATGCTCCTGCAGCAAGCCGCGCAGCCATGAACGATGCCGCCTCGGCAATAATGGATCCGAACGCAGAGCAGAACGCACCCGACCTTGCACAGAGCTTCCGAGAGGAAAAATCATCGGCAAAAACTTCGGCAAACACTGTTGCTGTCGGCGAAGGTGCGGATTTCAGCGGCCTTGATATATCAAACAAAAGGAAGTCGCAGCTTTCCGCAGCGAGTGCAGTGTTTGGCAAACTGGGTGTACAGTCGGATATTGACATCAAGGGCGATATTCTCACCCAAACGGGCACACAGGTTTATGAGCGCATAAAAAACAGCCCTGCGGTCAGCAGTGCTTTGTCGGAATATTTTGGTGGTCAGTGGAGCGAGTTTTCCTCACAGGAAAAAGCTGACCATGCAGCACGCTTCATCGGCGAGGCCGTCCGTAAAGAGGCTGCAGGAGAGAAGCTTAACTCTTCGGAGAAGGCTGTGATGAACGCGGTAGATAATATCGGCAGAGGAGCCCAGACCGTAAAGAGCGAGCAGGAGGACGACATCAATTCTCCGAAAAACCGTCTCGCCGGGGCAAAGGTTGACCTGGACTATGCACAGAGGAAGGCCAATGAATACGGCAATGCTCGTTATGGTGGCACGAAGGAAACCCGCGACCGCTTCGAAATGTGGAATGACGAAGTCAAGCGCTTGCAGAAAGAGGTTGCCCGGCTCGAGGAGCAGGTCAGAGAGAGTGTAAGTGAGGATAATGCTAAAAGTAATCAGCGCGCATCTTTCGGAAAGCAAGCCCGTGAGATGACCAATAAACTGCGGAGCACCGGATACTACGAAGAACTTTCTGATATAGCCGAAGCATATGGCTACTACGACGATGTCGAGGGGTACATCGCTGGACTGCTTGAAGATGAGGCTAGCGCTGGAGTAACAGCCAAGAGTGAGCGCCCTTATGATTTGGGCGATATTCGTGCGGAGCTGCGGCAGCAGGTGGAGATGGAGCAGTACCGCGCCGACCGAGTCCCGAAGACGCCTGGCGCATGGCAGAACTTCATTAAGCGGAAGGATGCTGCTGACAGTTACTATGGACTCAATGCTTCCGAGATGCGCGAGCTTATAGAAATCTATGACAAGGCAGATGCCGCGACTCGCAGAGACATAAGTGATTACCTTGAGGACATTAATTATCACACTACCCGCAAGCACATGATTCGAGGCGACTACGACTCTGTTATGGATGAGTTCGGAGAAAAGTATACAAAGCCTGTCGCCAAGGAGCAGCGCGAGGATAATGCTGTTCCAAAATTTATGGCTCGCAAGAGCGAAGTTGACGGCAACGCTGAAAGCGAGTACGCAGAATACGACAAGCCGATTACATCCGAAGATGTTGAAGTGCTTCGCAGTATCGGCCGCAAAAGCATAAACGACTTCTCCGCAGAAGATACGAAGAAGTCGCAGAAATGGGCACATAAATTCTGGCAGCAGTTGGGTACAAAATCGCCTTTTTTCCGCGCATGGTTCGGCGACTGGAGAGCGTATGATAAGACATCAATTAATGTAATTGATGATGTGGAAAGAGTTGACTTGTCCGATGCAAAAGATGCTCCTGCCGTTCTGAAGCAAATGAAGAGCAGCGACGATATTCCGTCAGGCGATTTTGCAAACAACGATACAGGGTTCACGATTCAGGTTGGGCAGAAAGTTATAAATGATACACTTGCCTATGCGAGCAGAAGCTATAACAGGGATAAGAACTTTATGCATTTTCTCGATCGCATAAGTGCTCTGCGCGGCATTGACAAGATTATCGAAAACGCTGTATTGCTTGATACGCAGGTCATCGGTGAAGATAAAAATGCGGACAGATCATTTATGCACATCTTCTATACGGTGATGAAGTATGAGGATAATGCATATATAATCAGGCTTTCTGTCGATGAGTTCAATTCAAGGCGCGGAGATATTTACAGGGCATACAACTTAAAGAATATAAAAATAACACCCGTTGCGGTACCTCAGGTTTACAAGCCTGCCGACACAACGAGTGCAAGTGGAACATTAAGTTCCATTAATAGTATATCCGATTTATTCACTCTTGTCAAGAAATATGACCCCGGCTTCAATCCTCATGAAGTTAATCCTGTGCTGCTCAATAAGGACGGCACGCCGAAGGTTCTGTATCACGGCAGTCCGAACGATTTCAATACCTTCAGTCTTGAATATCTCGGGACCAACGGTACCGCTGAGGGCTATGGTTTTTACTTCACTGACAAGCGGGATATAGCGGAAGGGTACAGTCACGGAACCGAAGCGCAGAGACATCAGGGCGCAGACGGCAAACTTTTCGAAGTGTATCTAAATATCAAAAAGCCATTGTCGAACACAGAGGTTACGATGACCCGCTCCGAGTTCAAGAAATTTCTGATTGAAATGAACAAACAGGTAGACGAGGACGGCGAACCGCTGGATTTCCTCGCCAACTATGGAGATGTTGAATGGGAAGGTCTTGACAATGTAATGAATAATGTGATGTCGGTGGAATATGACGGAAGCGACAGCGATATTAACATGATTCACAGCATTATCAACGGCAGCGGGAGCATGAAAATAGTGTTTGATGTTCTTCGAAAGACCACAGGTTATGACGGCATTATTGTCGAAGATGCAAACTGGGGCGGAGATCAGACTATATATGTTGCTTTTCACCCCGACCAAATCAAATCCGCAACTGATAATATCGGCACATTCGATAAGGAAAACAGCGACATCCGCTTTGCGGCCCGAGGAAAAGCGAAAGCCAAAGTCAATCCCCGAACCGAAAACGCAAAAAACGGCAGTGTAGAGCTTGTAACAAACATTGGTACCCTTAATGTTCCTACGGTAGATCCTCTGATATTCACACATGGCGACGCCGAGCTCACCTCGTCTTATCGTAAAGTCGAGCGTATGGCAAAAAGCTTCAACAAGGAGCCGGTATGGATAGCAGGAAGCAGTGTAACGCTTGACGGAAAAGAATACGGTGTTGAAGGCGGTTTTTATTACAAGGACAAGCTGTATCTCAACATAGAGAATATGACAGAGGGTTATACAATGCTGTTCGGGCATGAGCTCTGCCATGATATGGTGGAAAAGGACCGCAGAAACAACGGCGGCAAGTCAACACTGCTCAGCGATTATTACAACCTGCGCCGTGCCTGGGCTGAGAAGAACGGCACAACAGATGCCTTTGAGGCTCGCGTAAATGACATCATAAACAACCGCGTATTTGATGACGCAGACCCCGATGCAGTGTTCGAGGAGTTTATGTGCGATGACCTCGGCACCTTTATGATGAATGAGGATTTTGCACGCTTCGCCGTTGCTGAAAAGCGCTCCCTCTGGCAGAAGATAACCTACGCTGTCGGAAACTTTGTCAAGAGGCTTAAAGGCATCGGAGCGAGAAATGAAGCACGCGAGCTCGAGCAGTTGCACGCCTTTATGCTGTCGGCGCTGGATAACTACCGCACAGATGCTCAGCGTAATGCCGCAGCTGCACCTCGTTCGGTTGCTGACAGATTAAGCGGCATCAACGAGCCGACCACCGTTGCACCGAGCACGCTGACAAGAGGTATCCGAAGAGATGCACGCTTGGCGGAGCAGCTTATCAAGGACTCGCAGGGCAGATATAAGCCGAGAGAGTACAGGAATATTTCGCCTGCAAAGTGGCAGGAATCCACCTCCGAGAGCGACAGAGCGCTTGCGGGCGTAACCACGCGCAATGCCCCGGAGGTTGACTCCTATGGCTATCGCAAGGTCAGTGACGGTCAGTCGGAATACAGGGTATACGTTACTAACCCCAATTCACCAAAGCTTAATAAGCAGCACAAGGATAATGTAAAGGCTGTCCGTGCGTTTGCTGCGGCAACAGGTACGCGTGTCGGCTTTACCACAGGCAAAGCCATAATGACAGCGAAGGAAGGCAACGAGTATCTTTATAAATACGATGCCATAAACGACAATGACACAGTGTATGTAAACATTGATGCAGCCGACCCTTACACCGCGATAGTCGGCGCACACTGGTATAATCAGTTTGCTGCCGTCAACCCTGCTCGTGCACGCACTCTTGCGCGTCTGGTCAAACGTATGAATAAGCTGACAGGCGGCAATGCCACAGCGCAGGATGTGGCTGTAAAGCAAATAACAGACTCCGAGCAGAGCAGCAACGCCCCTATGTCTCGGGCTCAGATGTCGGCCGAGGCGCTGAAAATGACATCTGCAGATCTGCTTGCAACGCTGAGCGGCGACAAGACACTAGCACGCTCGATTGCAAGGGAACAGCCCTCGCTTATCCGCAGGGCGCTGGATGTCACAGGGGATATGTTGTCCCGTCTCACGGGAACAGCGGAGGAGCGCGCAAAGAAGCTTATGCAGCAGACCGAAGCAAATCTCCTCTACGCTCTCAGCAGCTCGGTCGAGAACAACACCACTCCCGAAGGCTCGAAGATCTCGACAGCAAAGAAAAAGCCCCTGCCGGAGGGCGTGAGGGCGATGAGTCAAGATGAAACTGCTTCAATCAAACAGCAACTCAAATCACACCTTGCAGAGGTTAACAAACTTGTGCCTGTAGCAGATATAAAAAGCGATGGCAGAGGGAAGATGAATACCTCGCAACAGGTTCAGAGGGTGGTCGAATACATTACAAGTCGCTTCGGAAAGACAATCAGCAGAAAAGGCTATGGCGAGATACTCATAGGTGCAGAGCAAATAAAAGACGGTATCCGATATGTAAACACAGATGCCGAATACGCAGCCTTCTTTGCTGTGCCGTATGTTCTGAAACGAGGAATAGAGGTATCGGGTCACTTAGATCACAAAGGCAGAGGGTACAGCACCGTTACCTTTGCAGCTCCGGTAAAATTAAACGGAGTTATCGGCAATCTGGCTGTTGTTGTAAAACAACATGGGAAAAACAAGTATAAAATGCATCGCATACTGATGCCGAACGGTAAAGGTTTTGAGTTAAAAGAAAATAACACAGAACCTACAACCTACAATATCGACACCGAAAGCGGTGTCGAGGGAAAGAGCATCGGTTCTGTGTATGAACAAAGTGTACCACACACCGCCGACGATGTCAAGTTCTCCGCTCTCCGCAAGCCTACCCGAGAGGAAAACCGCACATGGCTGGATGAATACTCTGAGCAGTACGGCGCAATTCCTGAGGGCGAGAATGTCAACAGCCGAGGAAATCAGAACGTTCCGAAGCAGATCGACGATGATACCCGTACCCGCCAGACTGTCCGCACTTATCTCGAAGCGCTGTCAACGCCTGATGCGGTTGTCGGTGAAGTAGAGAAGGATATCATCAACGGCAGATTCTCATACACTCCCGTTTCCAACGTTGCCGCAAACCAGAACGCCGACCGCATTCTCGCAAGAGGTTATGATGAAGCCATGGCACAGTGGCAGGGTGTTGTACATGGAGGCCGTGTAGCCGATAAGAAGTCAATTGCTCTCGGTGAGCGTCTTATCATTGAAGCCGCCAACAGAGGTGACACAGCAGCTGCAACAAGAATGATTGCTGAGGTTGCGGCAGAAGCCACTCGTGCAGGTCAGATTGTTCAAGCAATATCCATGGTCAAAAGACTGTCTCCTGCAGGGCAGCTGCTTTCAATTCAGCGTCAGGTCAATAAACTCAATGATGAGCTTGCAAGACGCGGCAAAGAGGTGTCGATCAGCGAGGAAAAGCTGAAAGAGTTTACCGATATTGCCAAGCGGCTTGAAAAGGCTCAGCAGCGCATCAGCGAGTTGGAAGAAATGCTTGAGAACGGACAGGAGCGCACAGAGAACGGCTATACCGAGGACGAGCTGGCAGATGCAAAGGAACAGGAACAGCAGCTCAAGGAACAGCTTGGCAATGCGAAGAATGACATTGTAAAAGATGTTGCCGAGCAGGTGCCGCCTTCATGGGTGGATAAGCTGAATGCCTGGCGTTATCTTGCGATGCTCGGCAACCCCAGAACGCATATCCGTAACCTTATAGGCAATGCTGTGTTTATCCCGACGGTGAAACTCAAGCAGGCAATGGCGGCAGGCCTTGAGCGAATGTTCGTCAAGAAAGGCGATAGAACGCAGTCGGTAGTTGCCCCGAAGTCAATCAGAGAGTTTGCGGCACGTGATGCTGCTGAGCAGCTGGAATGGCTGAAGAGCGGCGGCAAGTATAACGCTACCGATGAAATATCCGAGCAGATAAAATCTTTTTCTGAGAAGAACATAGTCGGCAAGGCTCTGAACAAGGTGAGCGACTTCAATAGCTGGGCGCTCGATGCGGAGGACGGAATCTTCCTCAAGTATCATTATCAGACTGCGCTTGCAGGTTATGCGGCCGCCAATGGAATATCTGCCTATCAGCTGGAGAATGACGAGCAGCTTCTGCAGAAAGCAAGAGACTTCGCCGCAAGAGAGGCGCAGCGTGCAACATACCGCGATATGAACGCTTTCTCTGACTTTATGACACAGGCCTCCCGAAAGCTCCGGGCAAAGCAGGGGATGGGCGGCGCACTTGCTTATGCTGCCTTCGAGGGTGTTGTACCCTTCAAGAAAACGCCCTGCAACATCGTCAAGCGTTCAATAGAGTATTCTCCTATAGGAGTAATGAATTCACTGTGGAATGGCGCACGCAAGCTCTTGAACAACAGAAAGGGCATCGCAAACGACTACACCGCCTCAGAGTTCATTAACGACCTTTCCGCAGGTATGACCGGCACAATGATAGTTGCGCTTGGTGCGCTGCTTTCGAGTCTTGGCATGCTGCGTGGACGCAACAAAGATGAAGAAGACGAGTTTGAGAAGCTGCAGGGTGCGCAGGAGTATTCACTCGTGATCGGCGATTGGTCCTATACCATAGATTGGATGTCGCCCGTAGCACTTCCGTTGTTTGTCGGCGCAGAGCTGCACGACCAAATTACAAGCACAAACGAAGAAATTACGCTCAAATCGCTGCTTAATTCTCTTGTAATGATATCCGAGCCGATATTCAACCTTTCCATGATGGACGGCGTGCAGAGTGTGCTGCAGTCGTATAGCTCGGAGGGTGCAATCGTGGACATGTTCACAGGTGCAGTTGAGTCTTTTGCAGGTCAGATGTTCCCGACCATAGGCGGACAGATTGCACGAACAATCGACCCCAAGACCCGTAATGCGTATTACAACGACAAAAATTCGGGCGTACCTGAATTTTTATCGCAGACCGTTAGAAGTGCAATGTCAAAAACGCCTTTCCTTCAGAGCAAACTCCCCGAGCGCATTGACGCATGGGGCAGAAACTCGGGCGAGGGTCAGGGATTGTTTGAACGTGCCGCGGAGAATTTCTTCTCACCCGGCTATTACTCGAAGAGTAAGACCACCGAGGTTGACAAGCTGATACAGCAGATTTACAAGGAGACGGGGGATAGCTCCATTCTTCCGGGAAACGCAGGTAAATCCTTCAAGCATAACAACGAAACCTACTACATGAGCGCAGAGGAGTATGTGACCTATGCTAAAACACGAGGTCAGACGGCATACAGCATTATTGATGAACTGCGTCAGAGCAGCGCATTCAATAAGCTGTCGGCAGATGATAAAGCGGCGTGCATAGATGATGCCTATACGCTCGCAGCAGCCATTGCCAAGAGCGGTACCAACAGCGGCTACTCAATGGAAGAAAATGCAGCCAAGTGGCAGCGAGAAGCATACGAATCAGGTGCATATGTAGAGGTTATCCTCGGGAGGAGATGAGCTTGGTTCGATGATAAGCAAGTTTTAAGTAAGTTTTAAGTAAACGAACCGCCCGATGTCTCGAATGTGAGATGTCGGGCGGTTTTTATTAATTTTAGTGTTGGTAGTAATGTTGGTAGTAGAATAGAATTTTAGAGAATTTTAGAGAATTTCGCAAAATTACAAATAAAACAAACTCAAAAAAATAACCGCCAAAAAACGCATAATAGTGCGAAATTTGGCGGTTTTGGCGGAGAAGAAGGGATTTGAACCCTTGCGACCCTTCCGAGCCCTACTCCCTTAGCAGGGTAATTTAAAACCGCATGATTATCGGGAGAATCCTTTGTTATGCTGGTAATATGTTGGTAGTAAATTTCAAGTTATTCAAGACGGTTGACGGCATCTATCATAGGTGCGGTGTCTGTTAAATGAATGTATCTCTGAGTCGTCGTAATCTTGGCATGACGCATAATTTTTTGTACTACGGCCATTGTGGCTCCCGACAGAGCAAGATTTGTTCCTGCAGTGTGACGGCAGCTGTAAGGTGTGAGGCGGGGGAGACCGTTCCGTTCAAGAGCAGCGTAGTAATCATGATAAAATTTATCTTCAGATATATGATAGATAAGTTTGTTATCAGAAGCTTTGCACAATGCTTCCAAAACAATCAGTATCTTATCAGATAGAATAATAGAAGATTCTTTTCTTACCTTTGTTTTTTTACCTGCACCTACAATCTGCTGCTTATCCCAGTCTATCATGTCATAGCGCAGCTCTCGCAATTCTCCTGGCATCATACCTGTATACATCATAAGAAGAATATAACCGGTGAATGTATCTCCGTTTGAAAAAGCTTCCCAAAGTATTTTTATGTGCTGTTCCTCAAATGGAACGGTTTCCTTCTCGTTAAGCTCGGGTAAGGTTAGAAACTTTGACAAGTTTACGGTTACAACCTGTTCGGCCATCGCCAGAGTATATAACTTGCTTATAAGGTTCTTCATATCTCGAGCTGGGTAATATGTACTGGTATGGGCATCAATGACATCCTGGATGTCCTTAATTGATAATGTAGTAATGTCTTTGGTCATTATGGAAGAGAAACGCTCATGCGCTTTTTTGTATGCAGATATTTTATCTTTTGATTTCTTTTGAAGCTCGCCGGAAGAAAAAGTCTGCCAATAGCTTTCGAGGGTCCTGACCGAGCGCTTTTCTCCACTTTTCAATGTCTGTATATATTCGAGAGCCTCTCGCTTTGTTTTAAAGCCGCCTTTTGTCCTTCGAAGGCGCTTTTTTATATCGCCATTTTCAACTTTCCATCCATAAACATACTCGGCAGTCCATGTATTTCCTCTCTTGTATGCTGTGCCGGTTCCGTTCGGGCGAGTTCGTTTCTTTCTTTCAGATGTGGCCTGTTTTGTGCCGCATATATGGCAAAAAACAGAGTTCTCTGCAAGCAACTCATTACACTTTCGGCAGCGTAATGTATTTGTCGCCATAAAAACAGCCCTCCTTCTTGACAAAGAGGGCATAACAATGCTAAGATATAGCTGTGTTTTGCGACACTTGCCATGCCCTCTCGGTGTGGTACCCCGCATCCTGTTGCATCAGGGTGCGGGGATTTTTTTATTTAGTTGCTATGTCTGTAGCTCCAGCGCGAGTGGTGATTTGTGAAGTTGATAAGTTCGTCTATTGTTTTGGGGGGGAGACTGGGGTAAGCAATACAAAAAGCATTGCGAACAAAACTATTAACAGCTGCGCCGTGAGCGGAGCCGATAAGACCGTAAACTTTTCCTCGAGTGTAGTCTGCTTTACTATAGATCTCAAGATTTTTAACATCAAAATCTTTCTCGCAGAGAGCCATTATAAAAGCGTCTTTGTTGTGCAAGTCTATTTTATCTATAGAGATTCGTGCAAATGGGGTCTCGTTCATAAAGTGACCCTTATCTGGTTGGTATTCAGTAAAAGAAAAGAACCAATATTTTATCCCATCAGTTAATATACCAATAGAGGCATTGGAATTGTTGAAATATCCTGCGAGCTGTTTGATATGTTGTGAAAGGTTTGTTCCAGGACGTTTTACCTCAATAACGATTTTATCTGAACCGTTATGTAAAAGTATGATGTCTGCATGATTCTTTTTACCTGCATTTTTCTCAATAACCCCTTGATTGGGGTTGGTAAGATCCCAACCGAAAGCTCCGAGAAAAGGGAGAACAAGCTGGAATTTAGCGGTTTCTTCCCAACATTTTCCGAGTTCAGAAGCGCACTGTGAAAGGTCGGTAATTTTTTTGGAAATAGTTTCGGGAGAAAGGCTGTTCGGAGCAGTTACAGGTATTGGGTTCGAGATCGGATTTGAATTCTTTTTGAATAATGACATATGGCGTTCTCCTTGCTTAACTTACAACTGTTTTTCAATCCTTTTTATGATATGCTTCCAGCTCGGCAACCTTAACACCTAACTCGTGGAGCTGTTTGACATATTCTTTTACATCTGTATACATTCGCTTTTTAGACTCTCGCTCTTCGCACAAGGATTGGCGGACATTCTCGACGGTCTGCTGAAGGAAAATATTATTCTGTTTGAGAATTGATATTGTCTCTTCCTGGCTCTTGTCATGCGATTTGTGGAGTTCGAGTAACTGACTGATGTTTTTGTCGTGAAGAAGGCTTAACCTTGCCAATTCTTCCTTACTTGAAACTTCAAGATCTTCAAGTCTTGCCCTTAACCGTTCCTCTTCGGCTCCTTTGAGGCGGACAACCTCTTGCAAAGCATTTCGGGCGAGATAATACTCTTTCGCTTTGCTCTCGTCAAATTCGTCATTATCGCCGTTGTCTTCGGAGTCCTCGACAACACCCAGCACAACCTTAACTACCGGCTTTACGGTGACATCGTATTGGAAGGCGGACGGATCGCTGTCATCTTTCAGCAGCCGTATAATAGAAGACTTTGAGACTTCCTGGCGGCCATATTCAGCCGTTACCATATTATATACATCGTTGGCATTAAGCTCTTTCTCTTTGCACACGGCCCTCAGCTTAAGTACCGTATTCTTTATGTACTCTTTCGTTGGCAAAAATCATCGTCCCTTCATTACTGATTTTTTTCTGACACAAAACTGACACGATCTGACACAAAACTGAAACTTGATTGACATGATGTGTGATGATAAAATCAACTCAAAATTCATCGCATCAAATCGATGCAGTAATGTTACATTACGGAATTAGGATTTGTCAATAAAAAATTGGTGTAGCGCAGCAAAAGAAATCTCATCTGTGGTAGGATATGGTTTGCTCGGTTGCTGCGTGAGGGTGGGTTTCGGGGATTATTTTTACAATGCAGTACAATTAATCGTACTTATCAATATCTTGTGGTTGCAGAATTTTATTATTATAGTATAATTAAATAGAACAAATGTTCTATTCAGGAGGAAACAAAGATGAGGGGAAATAAAAACGAAGGTAACAAAACTGTAATAAATGAAAACAATAAAACTCCGCCTGATTTTTCAATCATTATGGAATTAACGCCACAGGAGCGCGCCGAACTGCTGAAGATGTGGAAAGAATCACATTAGTCGTTTCTACGCTTTTTTATCAGTCGAGCCATCTCCAGAAGAGCGCGGCGCTCATCGTCATCTGCGCTGTCCCATATACTTTTTAATTCAATAGTTGCTGCATCAAGCTCCACATCGTCTTCGGTGTGGGGCTTTTCTTTTTCGCCTGTTAATACTTCGGTGGATACACCAAAATAGTCGGCCACTTTTTGAATATTAGCATCAGTAACTCCTCCGCCATTTTTCCACCTTGAAACAATAGACTTTGAAATACCGATTTCGATCGCAACAGCCGATGGTGTTTTACCAATTGAATTGCACAGCTTTACATAGTTAGCATAAAACATAATTTTTCACCCTCTGATTTGTGCGCTATAAACAAAGTTCGAAAAGTTGACAATATAGTATTGACTGTTCGAAAAGTTGAATATATAATAAGAGAGGTTCGAAAAGTTGACGTGAAAAAAGAGCCTCAGATATTACATAGTCCGTGACAATCGTTATTATTTATCTCGCAAATTCATAATAACACATTGCGTTAACTTTTGCAACTAATTTATTTAAGGAGGTGGCATCGTGCCCGAGAAGTGGACAGGCAGACTCATTGGCAAAATGCACAACAACTGCATTACGTACGAACAGCTGGCGAATGAGATAGGCGTTAATAAGGCGTATATTTCCATGATACTCAATGGCAGAAGAAAGCCCAGCGGCATCCAGGAGCGCCTTGAGGGAGCGGTTCAGCGCATAATTGAACGCACCCAGAACGAGAGTTAGGAGGAAGGTTAATGAAGTACACAATAGCTATTGACTTCGACGGAACACTCTGCACCAATGAGTGGCCGAAAATTGGCAGACCTAACCATAATGTCATTCGCAGAGCTATTGAGGAAAAATCGCGAGGTGCAGCTCTTATTCTATGGACATGCCGTGAGGGAAAACTCCTTAATGAAGCCATTGCGGCTTGTCAGAGTTGGGGATTGATTTTTGATGCGGTTAACGACTCGATCGCCGAATGGAAAGCACATTTCGGTAGCAACCCTCGCAAAGTCGGAGCCAACGAATATTGGGATGACAGAGCAGTAAAAATCACACCCGGAAGTTTTGCTGATTCATTTGCAGACTCAGAGAAGCAGGAAGGTAATGCGCGAAAAGTGAACATCCCAGAAATTCAGAGCAGATACACGATATAAGTGAAAAGAGGCGATAGTAAAAATGACACGAGCAGAACTTGAAGCAATGGAATGTGATTTTCTCACACCGGAACAAGTAGCGCCGATAATTGGCTGCAATCCACACGGAATACGAGTTCAGGCGCATGATGATCCGGCAATGTTAGGCTTCCCCGTATCAGTAATCGGCAAAAGAACACGCATTCCTCGCATACCGTTTATAGAGTTTGTTTTTGGCAAGAAGGAAAATACATAATCACATCAAGAAAGGAAGATAAAAATGAAGCTCACATTGGAACAATGTAAATTCATGATAGATAGAAATGGCGGCTATCTCGACCTTCGTAACACTCCTATAAGCAGTCTGCCCGATAACCTGACCGTTGGCGGCTATCTCGACCTCGGCGGCACGCAGATAAGCAGAAAGAAAGCATATAAGCGACTCAAAGAAGGCGACTATATTCCGGGCAAATATTTATACGCAGACGGTATATTAACCCATATTAAGAGTTGCCACAAGGTGAGAGAATACACTTTTTATGTTGGAAAGATAAAAGGCCGCAATGTTATCAGCGACGGAAAGAATTTTGCTCACTGCAACAAGCTTCGAGATGGTGTGGCTGACCTTCTGTTTAAGACAGCGAGAGATCGTGGAGCCGACCAGTATAAAAATCTTTCGCTCGACACTGAAATGACTGTTGAGGAGATAGTAACAATGTACCGAATTATAACAGGTGCTTGCCGTCAGGGTTCAGAACATTTTGTTAACAGTCTTGGCGAACTCAAAGAGAAGTATACAATTTGCGAGGCTATACAGATTACGAAAGGTCAGTATAACTCAAATGCGTTTGCAGAGTTTTTCGGGGAGGTATAAAAATATGAAAATCAGATTATATCAGGTTGTTCTCATTCTTGCGGCACTGATTGCGACACCCGCACTCTTCAAGTACGCGGCCGCGCATCGCACCTTTTCGGGCGTTGGCGGTGAGGCACTGCTTGTTTTGGTCGTAGCGCTTGGGTGTTTCCTTTGGGAGCAGGGCGAGGAGCTCATAAAGATGCTGAAAGAAGGTGAAGAGGATTAAGATGTTTGCTGACAGAATAAAAGCTGTTCGCACCAGCAACAAGCTGACACAAAGAGAATTTGCAGAGCGTGTCGGAATAAGCCCGACAACTCTCGTCTCCTATGAGAAGGGTGGAAAGGTGCCTTCTTATGATATATTGGTAAGAATAGCGAAGGAGTTTTCAATTTCGCTTGATTGGCTGTGTGATGTAAGCGGTGGTGAAATGCCAAACACGCCCACAGTAAATACAGTACATACGATTATATTGAACTTTGAGGACGAAACGACTCAGGCTTTTGCAATGGCACTTGCTGAAGCAATAGAAAAAGCCGCCTGCGGAAGTACCAATTCCACAAGCGGCAAGCGAAAATAAATTCATATACATATTAACACGGAAAGGAAGAAAAATCAATGCCATATATCAGAATTCATCCCGTGGGGAAGGTAAGTGTTGAGGAGAGCGTTGAGAACGAGGAAATGCTCGAATTGATGCAGGGTGAGGTTGGCGGATACATAGAGCCGGTTTATGGCCTGCGCTCTGAGCTCGCCGAGCTCGTTCCCAATCTTATGATGATAGTCAACGAAGAGGGAGTAATTCTTTCGCTGAGATACAACGCTCTGGCATCGCTTCTCGCGCCCGGTCGGATACTCTTCGGCATTGCGCTGCTTATGAAGACCGCTGTCGTAAACGAAGACGGCGAGGAAGATATTGTGCCGCTCACCGATGAAGAAGCGCAGCACATAATGGAGTGGTTCGCAAAGGGAGGAGTCGAGAATGCCTGAAGTAAAAATCAAAAAGCGTTCGGGCAAAGAGCCAGAGCTCAAGCCGAATACATTGTGCTCCTTCTGCTTTCGTCCGATTGCAAGCGGAGAGCCTTATATATGGTCGAGAAACAAGAACGGCAGCACCGCCTTTATGCACCTGAGCTGCTGCAGAAAGACAGGAGGCGATGAGCAGTGAAATCATTCACCCTTCTCAGACTCACCCTTGACAACTTCAAGGGCGTGAAGAACTACACTCTGGAGCCCGACGGCAGCAGCGTAATGGTGTCGGGTACCAACGGCACAGGCAAGACCACACTCTTCGATGCCTACAGCTGGCTGCTCTTCGGCAAGGACAGCGCAGGCCACAGCGACAGCGCGTTTGACGTTAAGCCCTACGGTGAGGAAACCCCGATAGTAACGGTTGAGGGCGTGTTCTGCAGCTCGGAAGGTGAGAGAATCACCCTTAAACGTCAGCTTGCCGAGAAGATAGTCCGACAGAGAGGTACGGACGAAACCAGCATCAAGAACGAATATAAATTCTTCGTTGACGATGTGCCCAAGACTAAGACGCAGTATGACGGCATTATAGCCGAGCTTTGTCCGCCCGCGTCCTTCCGCATGGTGAGTGACCCCGACTATTTTGCTGGCAAGCTCAAGTGGGATGAGCGCCGATCGGTGCTGACGCAGCTCTTCGGCAGTGTCGATGAACAGGAGCTGCTTGACCGCAGCGAGGACTGGAAAGAGCTGAACACCGCCGCCGACGGACGCAGCGTGTCCGATTATCGTGCGATTATATCAGGCGAGCGCAAGAAGGTAAAGGCCGAGCTTGATGCTATCCCCGACAGAATAGCCGAGGCGGAGCTTGCTATACCCACAGAAACGGCAGAGTTTGACCCCGTGGCCTTCAAGGAAGCAGAAGAGAAGCTGAAAGAAGCCGAGCAGCGTATAAATGATGTGAATAACGGCACTGCAGAAGCTCAGCTCAAGCAGCAGGTTGCAGAGGCAAAGGCATCGCTGCAGGAGAAACGAGCCGAATATATCCGCTCAACGGTTAATGAATCGGCTGAATCAGAGCGCAGCGCGGCGGAGCATGATATGTATCGACTCAAGTATAAACGCGCTGACACCGAGCGTGATATTCGCGTCAATTCACAGCTTATCGAGGCAGGGCAGAAAGACCTCGCAAAGCTTCGTGAGCAGTATGTTGAAATCAATGCAAGTGAGTGGGATAAGAATGCGGAAAACTGCCCCTATTGCGGTCAGCCGCTCCCGCCCGAAAAAGCAGAGAAGCTGCGCAGTGATTTCTTCGCCGAAAGGTCGTTCAAGCTCGAGCAGAATATCGCCTCCGGCAAGAGCAAGGCAGCGGAAATCAGACAGCTTGAGGAACGCTCGGCAGAACTGAAAAAAGAGCTCGAGGAAGTTAATGCCAAGATCGCCGCAGCAGAAAACAAGCTTGAGCATCTGAACAGTGAAGAGGCCGCTCCTCCCTTTGAGCAGACGGCGGAATATGCCGAGTGTGCCGATGTTATAAAGAAGCTTGAGGACGCTCTGGCAGATATACGCCTTAAT
This sequence comes from Acutalibacteraceae bacterium, assembly GCA_045603005.1. Taxonomy (GTDB): domain Bacteria; phylum Bacillota; class Clostridia; order Oscillospirales; family Acutalibacteraceae; genus UBA6857. The sequence goes on along the minus strand of JAZULG010000204.1, from coordinate 8,114 downwards.
AATGCTCAAACCCTTCACCTCCTTGTTTGTGAAGCGGATGATTGCCGTGCCGAACTTGAGCGCATGAGAAAGTGCGACGCAGGTGCAGCAGTCGCAGAAAGGCAGAAGAAGCGCATCGCCGAACTGAAGGAAGAAGGCCGCACCCTCGGCAGACGCGCCGCCGAGCTGGACAGGCTGCTTGATATGGCAGCAAGGTTTGAACAGTATAAGCTTTCGGCGATAGAGGAGAGCGTAAACAGCAGGTTTGAGTATGCAAAATTCAAGCTCTTTGACCGCCAGCTCAACGGCGGATATTCGGAGTGCTGCGAGGTGGTTGTTGACGGTGCACCATACAGCACCAACCTCAACCCCGGCAAGAAGATAAACGCAGGTCTGGATATTATCCGCACTCTGAGTGAGGCAATAGGCTTTTCCGCTCCCGTGTGGATTGATAACTCTGAAAGCTATGTAAAGCTTATGGACATAGGCGCGCAGGTTATCGCACTGCGTGTTGACGAAAATGCGCACACCCTGACAGTGTCGGTTCAGAACTGAAAGTAACACATCAATATTGACAGTAACGAATACAACGGAGGATATATCATGGAAAACATAGCAGTAAAAAAGCAGGACGCTGATATATATACTCAGGTGCTTGCGAAGGTAAGCAAATATCAGAACTCGGGCGAAATCGCTCTGCCTGCAAACTATAACGCAGGCAACGCCATAAAGAATGCGCAGCTTGTAATAGCAGAGGTAGTTGACAGGGAAAAGAAGCCTGCACTTGAGGTATGTACAAAGGCTTCGGTTGCGCAGGCTCTGCTCGATACCGTTCTGCAGGGACTCAACCCGGGTAAAAAGCAGTGCTATTACATAGTGTATGGCAATAAGCTCGTCATGCAGCGTTCACGCTACGGCGAGGAGCATGTTGCAAAGTCGGTCTGTCCCGAAATCGAGGGCATATATCCCGAGGTAGTGTATAAAGGTGATGTGTTTGAGTACAGCAAGAAGCGCGGCCGCACGGTCATCGAAAAGCATCTGCAGAGCATAGACAATGTCAGCTCGGGTGAGATGATCGCCGCCTACTGTACGATAGTTTTCAAGGACGGTCACGAGGAAACCACTATTATGACAATTGCAGAAATTTATTCCTCGTGGAAGATGAGCCGCCGCCAGTCGCCCTTTGACGATAAAGGTAACCTCAAGAGCGGCAGCACTCATGCAATGTTCCCGGCTGAAATGGCAAAGAGGACGGTTGTGCGCCGCGCCTGCAAGCCGATTATCAATTCCAGCGACGACAGTAATCTGCTTATCGCCTCCATAAACCGTACGGCAGATGCCGCCAGCGACGCCGAAACCGACGCTCTTATAGACGAGAACAACGGCATAGTCGATGTCGATATCAATGATGAGGTCGCCGCTGTTGACACCGCAACGGGCGAGGTTATCGAAACGCCGAAGAGTGAAGCTGTGCCGTATTGATGAAGGGCAAAGGAGGGATACAATGCGACTGATTGATGCTGATGCGCTGAAAGAAAAACGGACATGTTTATGGGATCCAGCATTAGGGTATTGTGCGTGCGTGTTAATTGAAGATATTGACGCCGCCCCCACAATAACCCCCGAAGATTGCAGACCGCATGGGCGGTGGGAATTTGACTCATACACAGCTAAATACGGCAATCCATACCGATGTTCTCAATTCAAAGAAGAATATGACGATACCCATAACTACTGTCCCCATTGCGGTGCAAAGATGGACTTGGAGGGCACCGCATGACCGTCACAACATTGGCCTCGGGTAGCTCGGGTAATGCTTATGTCGTATCAGACGGCAATACAACCCTGCTGCTCGAGGCAGGGCTGCCTGCACATAAGCTGTGCACCAACACCGAGCTTTCAAAGGTTGATGCCTGTGTTATCACTCATGAGCATATGGACCATGCGCGCGGAGCAGTTGACCTTATTAACCGCTACGGCATACCCGTGATAGCTTCAAAAGGTACACTGGAACGGCTGCGGCTGACTGGCTCCTTCGGCGCAGAGAAGATAGCAGACGGGGAAGAGGTGCGCTGCGGTTCGATGATAATCAAAGCCTTTGCCGTGCCGCACGATGCAGCAGAACCGCTGGGCTATCTGATAAAGAGTACAGACGGCACCAAGTTACTGTTCATAACCGATGCGTTTTATGTGCCGGTAAAGGCTCCGCGTGGTCTTACTCATCTTATGGTGGAGTGCAATCACAGTGTTGCCCTGCTCGATGAGGTCATAGCCCTGGGCGGCACACCGCACGAGCAGCGGGAACGCATCAGACGCTCGCATATGAGTCTTGAAACACTCTGCAGTTGGTTTGAAAAGAACGAGGACAGGCTTGGCGACCTGCAGGAAATACACCTGATTCACATCTCCGAGCGAAACGGAGATGCAGCTGCATTCAGACAGAAAATAAGAGAAATAACAGGAAGGGCGGTGTATTGATTGCTCAACACCATTGTGCTCATGGGCAGGCTTACCCATACTCCCGAGCTTAAAACAACGCGCAGCGGCGTATCCGTTGTGCAGTTCAACATTGCGGTTGACAGAGATTTCACCCGCCAGGGCGAAGAGAAACAGACAGATTTCTTCGATGTTATTGCATGGCGAAGTACCGCTGAGTTTGTCTCCCGATATATGACGAAAGGTCAGCTTATCGCCGTGCAGGGCAGTATGCAGAGCCGCAAATGGCAGGATAAAAACGGCAGTAACCGCATCTCATGGGAGGTTCAGGCAGACAATGTATATTTTGCCGAGCCCAAGCGTGATAACAATGATAACTCACGCCCGGCATCCGAGCTGAACGAGGCCTCTGACGGAGGTGTAAGTTATGAGCTGTAATGTTTGCGGCGGTGTATCGCACAGCAATGTGCGTTGTCCTGCCCTTGGCGAAACGATATGTATGGAGCATTGCTCCCGCTGCCGCTGGCGAACGGCCGACGGCATAAGCAGCCAGTGGTGCAGATACTATCCCGAAAACAAAAACGGAGGTGAAGAGCTTGGCTCGTCCGAAAAAGGACGGGGTTGATTACTGGTCTTTTGATGTTGACTTATTCGATAACAAGAAAATCAAGCTGATTAAAGGTGAGTTCGGTATCAAAGGCGTATATATTGCACTTTGCCTCATCAATACAGTTTACCGAACTAACGGATATTATAAAGTGTGGGATGATGACGACTGCCTCCTGATGTCGGAAGATGTCGGTTGTGGTTGCACTCCCGCACTCGTAAAGGAAGTGCTGAACAGGTGCTGCGAGCGTTCCCTTTTTGATAAGGGGGTTCTCGATGTGTTTGGAGTCATCACTTCTCCGGAGATTCAGCGGCGATACCTTCGCATAGTAGCGAACAGCCGTGACAGCATCTCCATAATCCAGGAGTACTGGCTGCTCAACGTCGATGATGAAGACGACGTTCCGCCCGGCACTCTTAATAAAATTACCTTTTTTTCGAAAGACCGTAAGGAAAACCCTATTATCCGTAAGGAAAATTCCGTTACCCGTAAAGAAAAGTACACAAAGCAAAGCATAGTAAATAAAAGCAAAGTAAATAAGAGTAAAGCAGCTGCTCACGCACCCGTGCGTGAGGCTTGCTGCGCTGCTGTCACAGAGTTTGAAAAAATCAAAAGCCCCACTCAAACAGAGCAGGAGCGGATAACCGAGCTTGTGAAAAGCTTCGGTGAGGATACAGTTATATCTGCTATTCGTGACGCTCACCGCAAAGGCGGCCGAAGTCTGGCTTATGTCGAACGCATACTGGAAGATGCAGTACAGCGTCAGTCAGAGCGCTATCGACCTACATATGACAAGGACGATATTGAGGCGCTGATGCAGGATGAGTGGTTTGGAGATGAATAGCAATATCAGGAGGAAAAATAAGATGCCAAAAGAATACATAGAGCGTGGTATGGTACTTGAGTACCTTGACGCAGATAGAGAAGCCGATTTACAGCCTGTAGTGGTTATGGACTTTGTTGAGAGCATACCTGCCGCCGATGTGGTTGAGGTGGTGAGGTGCGAAAAATGCAGATTTTATGAGATAGCGGAATATTATCACCCCGACTGCATTGGAACAAAACAGGTTTGTCGGTTGTTAAAAAGACAAATGCAAGAAGACGACTATTGCAGCTACGGCGAGAGAAAGGATACGGAATGAAAGAACATAAAATATCCAAGCTTTTGAATGTCGGTGATTTTGTTTATTCTGCCGCAAACGGAAATCCAATGAAAGTTATAAGCAAAGATTTATCGGGATTCGAAACCGAAGAAGATTATTTCAGTTACGATGAACATAGAGAATTGTATTGGCTGCATGCCAAAAGTTTTTCGAGTGAGAAGGGACGGTGCTGATAATGCGTGAAATATTATTCCGTGGAAAGCGGATTGATAATGGTGAGTGGGTTGAGGGCTACTATTTGGTAGCAGCAGGAATGGCGTTTATATCTGCCTTTGGAATTAGAGAGCCAATCCAAGTTGACGGAGAAACCGTAGGACAATACACAGGCCTGACCGACAAGAACGGCATTAGGGTTTTTGAGGGTGATATTGTAAAGCAAACCTTTCTAAAAACGGTTGTGATTGCGAGCGATGATATTTGGGACGCTGATGAATATGCGGATTTATATGGAGAAGATGTCGGTGGCGTTGTAATTCTTCCGTCAAAAGGCGCTTGCATCAAAAATCCTGTTATTCACAGGGAAATTGATTGCGAAATCACGCAAGACAGAGAGGTTGCAAAGATGTATAAAAATATTTGTTCTGGCAGATGCGAAGTCATCGGCAACATTCACGACAACCCCGAGCTGTTGGAGGTGAGCAATAATGAATGAACTACTGATTATTGCCATAGTAGGAACAATAGCAGCGACGAGCGGTTTTGCTCTCGGGGTAATGTGTGGTTGGATACATTATCAAGACACAGTTGAGGTATTGGAAGAACAAAATCAGAATTTTAGAGAATACATCAAAAGGCTTGAAGAACAGGAGGGCAACCGATGAAAGATAGATTGATAGAGTTGCTTCGAGCAGAAATACCGACCGAATGCGATAAGCACGAGAACTGTATAGGCTGTCCTTACGAGTTTGATGAAGAAAGTTGTATTGCAAGTCTTGCGGCGGCTACTGCCGACCACCTACTCGCAAACGGCGTTATCGTGCCGCCTGTTAAGCTCGGGCAAACGGTGTATTATATTGTCATCTTTATGGGCAAGCCTGAAATATTTGAAGGCAAGGTGAACAGGTTCAATATTGACGACTATGCTATATGGGCGGATGTAGGTTTTACAGATGGCGTAAGCCTTTTCGAAATTTCTAAAGAGATTGGTAAACGTATATTCCTCACCCGAGAAGAAGCAGAAAGAGCGTTGAAAGAGAGGGAGTGGAATGATAATTGATGATATCGCTGCACGTGTTGGTAAAGAAATAGACAAGTGCATAGGCGAAGCGTTTGCGCTTCATGGTCTTAACCTTGAGCAGGTGGAGCAGCTGGTTCAGTGCGGGAGACTTGTATGTCATTCAGGCGGTTCACCTGAAAAATTAACATACCGAGCGATACTCGACGGCATAGATCTGTTTTGCTTGCAAACGAAAACAGAGATAGACATGCAGAAACATAAAGTTATAACCAGCGTTGAGCTTTTACCGATTTCAGACCAATCCAAGGAAAAGCAAAAGGAGTGAGAACATGACAATAAAAGAACTCTCGCAGCTGTATTACTTAAAAAAGGAAATTGCAAAGCTTGAAAAACAGCTTCAGGATCTTCAGGACGCATCCACAAGGGCGACGGTTACAGTGTCTGACTCACCGCGTTCAGGCAGAGTGTCGAGCCCCACGGCCTTAGGCGCTGATATTTGCGAACTGAAAACGATGTTGGAGGATATCAGGCAGCAACGAATAGCGGAGTATAAAAGGCTCTTGGGTTATATCAATTCAATAGAGGACAGCTACACCCGGCAGGTTATGACGCTTCGCTTTGTTGATGGGCTGAAATGGGAAGAGGTTGCCGATGCGCTTAATACTACTTCCTGGTCCGTAAAGCATTTATGTTATAGATTTGTTGACAAAAATTAAAAGTTGGCACACATGGCACGAATACCCGTGCTAAAATGGTATTGTAAAAATTATAAATAATTCCTACCACAGCTAAGAGATTTCTTTTATTAATTCTCCTCGTTTAAGAGAGACAGCCGAGCGGCGAAGCTTGGCTGTTTTTCTTTTTACTGAAATCACAGTGCGCGCGTGATAATAAATCAAATCTCAAAAGGAGGTCGTATTTATGGAATACGCATCTAAAGCGGTAGGAAATGCCGGACTTACCACCGGTATCATAGGAACAGCACTTGGCGCTCTCAACAGCGGCGTTGTCCCCAATATCCTTGGCGGCATGTTTAATGGCGGTCAGGGTGGCTGGGGCTGCGGCAATTACGGCGGTGGTTATGCCATCCCCGTATGCAGCGAGAACATGGCAGTAAACCGTTATGAGGCAGAACAGTCTGCTCGAATTGCAGAGCTGGAAACCGAAGTAAAGCTTCGTGACGCCAACACCTACACTATGCAGCAGATTAACGGTCTGCGCGACTATGTCGAGCGCAAGTTCGACCGCGTTGAGCATGAGCTATGCGATCAGAAGGCTTTCAACGCAGGTGTTATCAGCAAGGTTGGCTGCATCGAGAGCCAGCTCGGTCAGCTCTTCGGTCTCACCAAGCTTGTTATCCCCAACACTTCCGTTTGCCCCGGTTGGGGTGATGTAACCGTCACTCCGGCTGCTGCACCGACTACAGCTTAATCAAGCAAAGGTAAGGCGAGAGGTCAGCACTTGGCTTCTCGCTAAGCCTGTGGCAGACAGGAGGTTTATATGGTAACTTCAACACAGATTTCAAAAGGGCTTGCTCGCTTTATCAAAAACGATATGGCGCAGGCGGTCTCCGGCGATGCAGGGGCAAGAAGCTTGCTTACTATGCTTGCGGCCGCAGTCGAGGTTAAGCCCGATATAATCGATGGCTTTCTTCATAACGAAATGCTCAAATCCTTCTGGAAAGACGAGCATTTTGATATTGATTCGGTAATTATGATAATGTCTGCAGCTGCAAAAGACAGCGGCTTCAAAATAGTGCTTCCGCCTATTCCGCTGCTGTCGCCGAGTGAAAAGCATTTTTCGCTTTCAGCTGAAGATTTTCATCGTATATACCAGTATATCGAGGAGGCTTAAGTTATGCATGATTTTGTTTGTGCGATAAAAGAAAAAATCGAAGCTGAAAAAATGGATCATGCATCATATTGGGAGCTGGCCGGCATGGCTGCTTCCTGCGGCCATAACGATTACGCAGCTATTTTGCGCGATATTGCTCGCGACGAAGAGTCACACCATGAGCACCTTATGCGGATTATGGCAGAAATCAAAAACACAAACGATTAAGCTTTATTTTTTTCTTCCTTTTTGTGAAGGCCGTCGGCAGAGATGTCGGCGGCTTTTGCTATGCACAAAAGTGAGGTGAACAGGGTATGGCAAAAGGAAAGTGGGAACCTTGGCTTACAGATGAAGGTTTGACCCTCCTCAAAGGCTGGGCCCGAGACGGACTGACTGAAGATCAGATAGCTCATAACATGGGTATTGCCCGTTCAACCCTGTCTGATTGGAAGAATAGATTTTCGGACATTTCGGAGGCATTAAAAAAGGGCAAGGACATAGTTGACCTTGAAGTGGAAAACGCAGTGTTTAAGAGGGCAACGGGGTATGACTATGTCGAAGAAAAAATCGAGTATGAGTGCGGCGTGGAGGTAAAGCGCACTGTAATAAACAAGCATGTTCCGCCTGATGTAGGCGCTGCAGCATTCTGGCTGAAAAACCGCCGACCTGACAAGTGGCGAGACAAGCAGCAGATTGAAGCAGATGTAGATACAAATATCGAGGTGAAGTTCGACGGCGAGATGGTGAGCTTCGCGAAATGATTCTGAACATACCTCAGCCTAATCCAAAGCAAAAACAGTTTCTTCAGGCGACAAGCAAATACATAGCCTACGGAGGCGCTCGCGGAGGTGGTAAGTCGTGGGCGGTGCGCGTCAAAGTGGCACTCATGGCCTTGTATTGGCAGGGGATAAAGATACTT
>JAZULG010000203.1:0-4065 GCA_045603005.1 Acutalibacteraceae bacterium | reverse complement strand
GATGAAGAACAGACAAAAACACTGTTTTTGTGTTTTATGCTATAAACAAACCTCGCCCTCGGAGTACCTTTGTACGCCGTCGGGTAACCCAAAATAAAGCTTTTCGCTTTATTTTGGCTCGGTTTGTTCATTCTGCGCATTTTTTCCGAGCCCCTTTACTTTTCCTAATCCCTTAAATAATAACCTTTCTGTGGCTCTTTATTTTATCGAGGGCGCCCTTTTCAAGCCTTGAAACCTGAGCCTGAGAAATGCCGATTTCTGAGGCAACCTCAGTCTGTGTAAGGCCGTTCATAAATCTTAAAGACAGAATTTTCTTTTCCCGTTCCGGTAATTCCTTTATTGCTTTTTTCAGAAGAAGCTCATCTATCCAATCTACATCACTGTGGCTGTCGCCGATCTGATCCATCACATAAATGGTATCGCCTGCGTCGTAATAAACAGGCTCATAAATAGAAATCGGCTCTACAATCGCTTCAAGGGCAAGCACTATCGTTTCTCTCTTAACGCCCATAATTTCTGCGATTTCTTCAACTGAAGGCTCTCTCTGTGTTTCTGCAATAATCTTTTCTTTAATCTGCATTGCGTGATATGCGGTGTCCCGCACTGAGCGGCTGACCCTTATAGGGTTATAATCCCGCAGATAACGCCTGATTTCACCTATAATCATAGGTACTGCATAGGTGGAAAACCTTACATTTTGATTTAGATCAAAATTGTCGATTGATTTTATAAGTCCGATGCAGCCTACCTGAAAAAGGTCATCCAGATTTTCACCGCGCTGAGAAAAACGCTGAATAACACTCAGCACAAGTCTGAGATTACCGTTGATAAGCTCTTCGCGTGCGTTTTTGTCACCGTTTCGGCTTTTAAGTAAAAGCTCGGTTTTCTCGCTTTCCTTAAGAAGCTTCAATTTGGATGTATCAATTCCGCAAATTTCAACCTTGTTGTAGTACAAACAAATTACCTCCGAGGCCAAAAAATCCTGTCGGTATAAGTATGGACCGCAAAGGGACAGTTTAGTAATTGAAAAATTTTACAAAAGTAAAAACAGTGTGAAATAAAGCGTATTGACAAAAAACATAAGCGGAATTATACTGTTACTACCGTAAAAAAATCAGTTAGCTTTTTGGAGGCTCAATGGATACTGTAATTGAAAAAAGCACAGCGGTCACGCAGGAAGCGGAAAAGGATATGCGAGGCTCAATGACCTCTGCGTCTGTTTTTGCTCTTCTTACAGGCATACCGCTTTTTATGACAAATAAATACTTTAATATAACGCTTTCAAAGTTTATATATTTTGCAGTGATATCCGTGCTTTGCTTTGTTCTTTTTTACACTCTCAGACCGGAGAATGAGATAAAAAAGAAAAATACAGCAAACAGATCTATGGATATAGCCGTATTCGGTTTTCTCGCTTCGTCAATAGTTTCTGTGCTCCTTTCTTCCTATAAAGCCGATGCCCTTTTCGGCTCCTCGGGAAGGTGTATGGGCTTATGCTTTGTGCTTATATTGACGGGACTTTACTACGCACTTTCGAGAAGCTATAAAATACATAAATGGGAGCTTTTCGGCTACTGTACTGCCTTCGCCGTTGTGGCGGTGATAGCTTTTTTACAGTTTTTCGGGATAAATTTCGGCGGACTCTATACCTCGCTGAGCAAGGAAACCGTAGAAACCTTCTATTCCACCGTAGGCAACATAAACGTGGTGTCGTCATATATATGTCTGTGTCTGCCTTTCATAATGTATCTTTTTTGTACAGCAAAGGGCTTTATCAAGACAACGGGACTTTACCTTTTCAGTCTTGTCGGCTTCTGTTTTCTTGTTATTGCAAACAGCGACAGCGGATATATAGGTATGGCGGCGGCATTCTGTGCCATAGCGTATATTGTTGCAAAAAGGCAGGGAGCCTTTTACCGCGTGCTTCTTCTTGCGGGAACCTTTCTTTTTTCACTGCGCCTTATGAGCGTTGTATATACGTCTCTTGAGGGTAAGACCAAGCCCTTATCCGAGCTTGCCCTTTTTCTCGGTGAATCGGATATTATCCTTGCCGGTGCGGTGCTTCTCATATTGGCGGCAATAGTTATGTCTTTTTTCAGGCTTAACAGTACATTTTCAAAAATAATAAGAATCGGCGTTACAGTTTTTGCTTTGCTGAGTGTAATCGGCGTAACCGGTGCAATAATATACTTTACAGTAGTTGATACAAATACACAGCTTGGATTTTTGGAAAACTACCTCAGGTTCAGTGACAAATGGGCAACCGAGAGGGGAGAAATCTGGAAAATGACGATGGAATCCTATATTGACCTTCCATTTGTCAAAAAGCTTTTCGGTTGCGGACCCGATACTCTTTTACTCTTGCTTTCAGAAAAGCATAATGACCGTATGCTTGTCTCGGGATACGTTGACAACGCTCACAACGAGTTTATGAATTATCTTGTTAATCACGGACTTGTCGGGCTTGGCTTTTATATTACGGTAATCCTCACAGCCTTAAGAAAAAGCAGCTTGAAGTCAGGAAACAGTATTATTCACGGGGGACTTTTTGCTGTTGTGATAAGCTATGCCTGCCAGTCGGTTGTCAATATAACTCAGCCTCTCACAACTCCGCTTTTCTTTATTCTGATGTTTATGTGTTGCTGTGAGTATGAGGCGTCTTCAAAGAAAAAGGATAAAATTTCTGAAGAATTAAAAAAATTATGATTTAATGTTGATTTAACATAAAATTTTTATTATAATAAAAATAGTATGGAAAATTATGTGTTTCTGTAATTGATTATATGTTAATTCCGGAGGATTGCTTGTATTATGGCAAACAACTCAGAAAAAAAGAAGCTTCCCAAGGCTGAAACGGCAGGTAAGGAAGTCAAAAGAAAGAAAAAGAAAAGAGCGAAGAGAAAGCATCCGATACTGTTCGGCATCTTTCTGTTTTTCTTCAGCATATTCGTTGCAGGTATGCTTACGGCAATAATCGTCGGCGGTACCGTACTCGAGGAGGTTGACAAGATTGTCTACGGCGATATAGCCATAGACCTGGATTCCTATAAGAATTCGCAGAATCAGACCTCTATTATGTATGCCTACGATAAGGACGGAACAGTTGTTGAGCTTACGAGACTTCACGGTGAGGAAAACCGTATCTGGCTCAGCTATGAGGATATGCCCGAGGAAATCTGCTGGGCGTTTATCTGCCTTGAGGATAAGAGATTTTATGAGCATCCGGGTGTTGACTGGATTCGTACAATCGGTGTTTTAATAAATCCTGCTTATGAGGGACAGGGTGCTTCCACCATAACTCAGCAGCTTATCAAAAACCTTACCGATGACGATGAGGTTACCTATTCGAGAAAATTCAACGAAATTCTCAGAGCGCTCAATCTTGAAAACAATTACTCCAAAAAGGATATTCTTGAAGCATATCTTAACACCGTATCACTCGGTGCAGGCTGCTACGGTGTAAAAACTGCGGCGGAAACCTATTTTGATAAAGAGGTATCCGAGCTTACCATATCCGAGTGTGCTACTCTTGCGGGTATCACAAAGGCGCCCTATTCGCTTAACCCGTATGCCGATTACGAGGAGTGTATGAACAGACGTGACCTTTGTCTGTGGTATATGCAGGATCAGGGAAAAATCACTCAGGAGGAGTATCAGCAGGCGCTTGAAGAGGTCATAGTCATTCAGGAGCTTGAGGACGCAGAGGGTGAGGAAACCGACGAGGAGAAGACCGAGGGTGAGGATGAATCCGCTAAGGCAGAAGAAGGCGAAAATGAGCCCGCTGAAGCAGAGACCGAGCCTGAGGAGATCTACACATGGTATGAGGAATACGTAATTGATCAGGTTATCACCGATCTTCAGAGAGAATACGGCTACGAATATACAGAGGCATGGCGTATGGTATATTACGGCGGTCTGAATATCTATGCGGCAGTTGACCTTGAAATTCAGGAGGCACATGAGGAGGTTTACCTTAACCGTTCAGGCTTCCCGAAGTCAAATTACGATGAAAGAGGAGAGCTTCCTCAGTCGTCAATGACAATTATGGATTATCAGGGCAGAATA
>JAZULG010000202.1:0-3214 GCA_045603005.1 Acutalibacteraceae bacterium | reverse complement strand
CAAGGAGGCTGCAAAGTTTTTCCTTGAAAGAGCAAACAACGAGGTAGGTCTCATCATCCCCGGTATTGCTCCCCTTCGTGACACCTTCTGGGGCAAATGGTTATGGCAGAACCCCAAGATGTTTGAGGAGCTCAAGGAATTCATGGATGAAATCCATAAGACCGGCGCAAAGCTTTTCGTTCAGCTCACTGCAGGTATGGGTCGCTCCTGGGCTATCACAGAGCTCGTTGCTCCCCTTCACAAAAACAAGTTCACACGTAAGCTCATCAAGCCCATTCTTGATACATCTCACGAGCTTGCTTCTCCCTCACCCCAGCCCTCACGTTGGGCCCACGATATCATCTGCCCTGAAATGACCAAGGAGCAGATTCACGAAATTATCGAGGCCTTCGCAAAAACCGCTAAGCTCTGCCGAGATGCAGGCGTTGACGGTGTTGAGGTACACGCAGTACACGAGGGCTATCTTCTCGACCAGTTTGCTATCGAGTTCTTCAATAAGCGTACAGACGAATACGGCGGCTCCTTCGAAAACCGCTACCGCTTTGCAGCTGAGGTTGTAAAGGCCATCAAGGAAGAATGCGGTAAGGATTATCCCGTTTCACTCCGTTACTCTGTTGAGTCAAAAATGAAGGGCTTCTGCGAGGGTGCAATGCCCGGTGAGGATTATACCGAGGTAGGCCGTGCAATGCCCGAATCGGAAAGAGCTGCAAAGTACCTTCAGGATGCAGGCTACGATATGCTCAACGCCGACAACGGTACATATGACTCATGGTACTGGGCACATCCTCCCATGTATATGCCCCAGAACTGCAACCTTGAGGACGTTGCTCATATAAAGAAGTTTGTTGACATCCCCGTTGTATGCGCAGGCCGTATGGAGCCCGACGTTGCCGCAAAGGCAATTGAAGAAGGCAAAATCGACGGTATGGGTGTTGCACGTCAGTTCCTTGTTGATCCCGCATGGATTACAAAGCTCAAGGAAGGCAGAACAGAGGATATCAAGCCCTGTATCTGCTGTCACGCAGGCTGCTTCAACTTCTCATCCTCAAAGGGTCACGCTAACACTCAGGACCTTATTGATACAATGGGTCTTGCACGCTGTGCTCTCAACCCCGAAACAATGCAGTCAAAGAAATATAAGATAGTCCCCGCAAAGAAGATAAAGAAGGTTGCCGTTATCGGCGGCGGTATCGGCGGTATGGAGACTGCTATCGTCTGCGCAAAGCGTGGTCATAAGGTTACTCTTTACGAAAAGAGCGACAAGCTCGGCGGCGTATTCATCGCTGCAGCCGCTCCCTCCTTCAAGGAAAAGGACCGCGACCTTATTCAGTGGTACATCCGTGAGGTTGCAAAGTATCCCATCGAGGTTAAGATGAATACTGAGGTCAAGGATATCAATGCTCTCAGTGCTGATGAAATCATCGTTGCTACCGGCTCAAAGGCACGTTCAATCCCCGTTAAGGGTGCTGACACTGCTATCGAGGCAGTTGACTACCTTCTCGGCAATAAGGAGGTAGGCGAAAACGTAACAATCATCGGCGGCGGTCTTACCGGCTGTGAAATCGCTTATGAGCTTTACCTCAAGGGTAAGAAGCCCACAATCGTTGAAATGCAGGATGACCTTATCACCACTCCCGGTATCTGCCTTGCAAACACAAGCTTCCTTCGTGACTTCTTCAAGACAAACAAGGTACCCGTACACCTCGAAACCGCACTTTGCGAAATCGGTGACGGCAAGGTAACAGTAAAGGGTAAGGACGGTAATACCTTTGACATCGCCGCTGACTCAGTAGTTATGTCTGTAGGCTATACTCCCACACCCGTTGCCGCAAAGAGCAAGCACATCCACATCATCGGTGACGCCGCAAAGGTCGGAAATCTCCGTACCGTTATCTGGGGCGCATGGGATGTTGCAATGAAGATATAAAATAAAGACAAGGAGAAAAGTATCATGATTTTAACTCAGGAACAGCAGGATATCCTCAACGGCTCAAAGGGCGAAACCATGGCCAGGGTTATGAAGACTATGGTAATGTACGGCGAGGCCTTCAACGCTGAAAAGCTTGTACCCATCACCTCAAAGAACAACCACCTTGTTACCTCCTTCGGTCTCAAGGTTATGTCCCCCGTTTATGACCTTATGCAGAAGCTTCTTGACGAAGGCGTTGCCTCGGGTCAGAAGTTCTCCGTTGACCCCCGTCCTCTTGATAAGAACGTACCCGCAAACTTCCTTCAGAACCTTATTTTTAATAAGTTCATGTATACAAAGCAGAGCTTCTATGAGGATCAGCTCAAAAAGCTCGGCCTTCTTGATAACAACGCCTTCACCTGCACCTGCTATATGGATGAGGTAGGCAACAAGCCTCAGAAGGGCGAAATCCTTTCATGGGCAGAGTCAAGTGCCGTTGTATATGCTAACTCCGTACTCGGTGCAAGATGTAACCGTAACTCAGGTATCATCGATATCATGGGCTCAATTGTAGGCTACGTACCCTACTTCGGTCTTCTTACAGACGAAGGCAGAAAGGCTACATGGGTTATTAAGGTTAACACCTCAAAGAAGCCCGAGGCTCAGCTTTTAGGCTCCGCTATCGGTATGAAGGTTATGGAGGATGTACCCTACGTTGTAGGTCTCGACAAGTGGATAGGCACAGAGCTTAACGACTCAGCCTGTGCTTACCTCAAGGACTTCGGTGCCGCTACCGCTTCAAACGGTGCAGTCGGTCTTTACCACATTGAAAACCTCACCCCCGAAGCAGTTGAGCTTGGCGACAAGCTTATCGCAGAGGGCGCAAAGGAATACATCATTGACGATGCTGAGCTTGCAAAGGTACAGAGAAACTATCCCGTTATCTGGAAGAAGCCCGATGCAGCTCCCAAGCTTTGCTTCGTAGGCTGTCCCCACCTTTCACTTCAGCAGCTTAAGGACTGGACTGATAGTATCGAGGCCGAGCTTAAGAAAAACGGCAACTCAAAGGTTACCATCCCCACAGTACTTACCGCTGCTCCCGGTGTGCTTGAAAAGTTCAACGGCACACCCTATGCCGCACGTCTCAAGGCTACAGGCGTTATCACCTCATACATCTGTCCTCTTATGTATATGAACAATCCTCTTTGCAAGAAGATGCCCGTAATCACATCATCAAACAAGCTTCGTACATATACAACCGCAAGATATTACACAGATGCTGAGATTTTAGCTAAGATTACAAAG
>JAZULG010000201.1:0-10303 GCA_045603005.1 Acutalibacteraceae bacterium | reverse complement strand
AGCACTGCGCCGTACTTGGGTACGTCTATTTTCATAGCCTTTGCAACCGCCATACCCTCTCTTGCTATGTTAAGGAAAAGGTCTCTCGCTCTGCCATCCTTGAGAATTTCACCGAGAGTTTTGCCCGTAATACCTGCAACGGCGTTGATGCAGGAGTTGATAATAAGCTTTGAATACTGTCTGCGCTTGATTTCTCTTGTAATCTGTGTGGGAAGCACGCTCTTGAGCATTTCTGCAAAAACCTCAAGGGTTCTTGTCTGTCTTCCGTCAAGCATACCGACGTAGAATTCGCCGAGGCTTGTCATTGTAACATCGTTAGGTCCGTTCCTTGTTGCGCCGAAGCCTATCATACAGCCTACTGCCTTCTCTCTGCCTACAATAGCTCCGAGCTCATCGGTGAGAAGTCCGTTCTGCATACCGATAACAAGTCCGTCCTCTGCAAGATAAGGAAGCATCATATGTGCGCACTCAGCCATGTGTGCGTACTTGGTGGCAATGACGATGATATCAAACTTCTCGTCACCGAATTCACTCACATCGCTGTAGCAGGTGAAGTCTACTCTGTGCTCACCCTTCGCTCCGTTAAGGAAGAAGCCGTCCTCCTCGATAAGCTTTCTTGTGCTCTCACTGTGGCACATAATACGTATATCGTAGCCTGCCTCCTTGAGAAGTACTGCAACGGTGCCGCCGATTGCACCTGCACCGACTATAATTGTTTTCATATCCGTTATCTCCTTTATTTTAATAGTATCTTATTACGTGGTCAGAATGTATGTAGCCGTAGTAGGTCGCAAACTCATCGGTATACTCAACATAGTACCATAAAGAATCCTTGCTGCTTACACCAAGTACGGTTGCCGTCGCCCTATCGGGAATAAGAAGTATTACGTTATCGGGGTCTGCGGTGTCGGGCTGACGTCTCAGGTTAAGGTTGTGTCCCTCACCTACATTTATCATAACGTCAAATCTCGCCGTTACATCGTAATAGATAACCTCTGTGTTTGTATTGACATCTGTTGTGGGAAGCTCCGTCGTCTTCTGCTCGGAAACAAGAGCTGATGTTATCCAGCCGTAATCGTTTGTTCTTGCAGAATAAACGTAAACCCATTCGGGATACTCACTGTGTGTACCCTTGATGACAAGTGCGTCATCCTTTGAGGCGGTACAGATTGCCTTATAAGCAGAGGCATCGGGGCCCTTGTAAAGAGTAACCGAGGCAACATTTACGTAGCAGGTTACATCCTCCTGAAAATTATCGGGAGTCAGAGTAGTTACCGCAGCAGTGGGATTTGTAGCCTGCGATGCCGTTGTATTATCAACCACTCCGACAGTGTCAGCATTTTCCTTTTCCTGCTTACCGCCCGAAAACAGTTCTCCGTCCGTGGTAATCCATAAAACACCGAATACTACTCCGACGAGAAGTACCAGAACAAGAACAACTATCAGAGCAATTTTTCCGCCGTTCTTTTTAGGAGCAGGCTCAGCATTTACGGGAGCATAGTCCGCAGCACCGGTACGGGTCACCTCTGTCGGCGAGGGTGCATACCCCACCGGGGGAAGCGCTTCAAGCTTATATCCGCAGTAGGGACAGAATTTGTTACTGTCATCTATCTTTTTTCCGCATTTTTCGCAAAACATTCTATCACCTCACATAAATTTACTGTTTTATGTTATCACATCGCCCTTGAATTGTCAATCACAGATAAGCTTTTCTCTCATCTCAATGGAAGGTATGCAACACGGTATCTCATAAAAGCACCGGATTTTTTTCTACACAAGCATATTTTTCGTCTACTTTCTCTTTCTGAATGTCAAAATTCCTTTTTACGGGTGCATATTTATATAATTTGTAAATTATTTATTTACAATTAATAAAATCTATCGACAAGCAAAACATTTAATGATAAAATGTTGACAATCTTTTCTGTTGTATTAACAGAGGTTTAATTATGTGCAAAAGGAGAGATAATTTTGAAAGCTGAAGAAAGCGTAAAAAATTATGCAGCCTCTGTCAGAATGTATACAAACTACACTGTCAGAGAAATCAAAAAAATCTGTAAAACAATCGGTCCCAGGCCTGCAGGCTATGAGCCTGAAAATCAAGTTCATGAGCATATAGCCGAAGAACTCAAAACCTGTGCGGATGAGGTTAAAATTGAATCCTTCAAGCTCGCACCCAAGGCATTTATGAGCTGGATTACCGTTGACGGTGTCCTTGTCATTTTAAGCTGCCTTCTCAACTTCTTCGGTCTTCCCTACATCGGTCTTGCACTCGGCATTTTTGCCATTATCTTTATGATCGGCGAATTCCTTCTTTACAAAGAATTTATCGACGGAATCGTTCCTAAAAAGACATCTCACAATACATACGGTGTCAAGAAGGCAACAGGCGAGCTTAAGCAGAGAATCATTTTCAGCGGTCACGTTGACTCATCATACGAATGGACCTACACTCATCTGGGCGGTAACATTCTTCTTTATATCTGCGGTGTATTCGCTGTGGTTTCTCTCTTCTTTGTGCTTATTTCATCCATACTTAACACCTTCCATGTGCTTGAAGAAGGCACTCTATTCTACAACATCTTCCGCTACGGTCAGTTCATAGGCATCCCCGGCGGTATCATTGCCATCTGCTTCGTTAATTTCAGACTTTGCGTTGAAGGTGCTAACGATAACCTTACCGGTGCAATCAGCTCTGTTGCTATTCTTAAGTATCTCAAGGATAACGATATCGATTTCGAGCATACAGAGGTTATCGCCCTTGCAGCAGGTGCTGAGGAATCAGGTCTCAGAGGCTCAAAGGCATTCTGCAGGGCTCATAAGGAAGAGTTCAAGGATGTTCCCACAATCTTCGTTGGTCTTGAAACCTTCAGAGATTATGAAGATATCGCAATTTATCAGCGCGATATGACAGGTACAGTTAAGATGGACGGCAGAGTATGTAAGCTTCTCAAGAGAGCAGGTCTTGACGCAGGTCTTGATCTCCCCTACTCATCAGTTTTCATCGGAGCTTCCGATGCCGCTGCAGTTCAGCAGGCAGGCATCCCCGCAGTTACTCTTGCAGCTATGAATCCCGGCCCGCCGAGATATTACCACACAAGAACAGATACGGCTGATAATATGAATCCCAAGACTGTTGAGAAGTGCCTTGAAATTGCACTTAATGCTCTCTTCCTTTATGACGAAAAGGGTCTTACAGAAGAATATTAAAAATTACCCGCCGAGCTGATCGGCGGGATTTTTTTCTTCTGCTACAAAGTTTTTTCAAATCAGTCCTCTACCATATTTCTAACTTTTTGCGGTGTAGGAACAGATGTGAATTTATAGAAGCTTCTTGCGTTTTCGCCTAAGAAGAGCTTCTTGTTTTCCTCTGAAATTTCAGCGGTTTTTTCTATGAAATCAAGGCTCATTTTATATGTGATTGCTGTCATTGTTCGGGGATAGTCGCTGCCCCACATCAATTTTTCAAAGCCAACAAGCTCAGCTGCCTCATTAATCGCTCTCACCGCCGAGGGATAGGGGTAAACCTCTCTGTTGAAAAGCCAGGTTATTCCCCCGCTTTCAATGAATACATTTTTATTTCCGGCAAGCTTAATCTGTTCAAGCCAGTTTTCTCTTGTCACCATTCCGAAGTGACCTATTGCAATTTTTAAATCGGGATACATCTCAATAATTTTCTGCATCATTGCGGTTTGTTCATCACCGTCGGCAAGGTCAACGGATATGAACTTTCCCTTTTCACTTGCCGCTCTGAAGGGCTCTGTGTGATTAAGAAGATTCTTATCCTTAAGTCTGCCTGCGCATATTTTTATTCCGTCAAAGCCTGAAATATCACCGAGCGTCCTTTCTTCATACAGGGCACAGATTTTTATTCTGTCGCTTCTGCAGGTAAGAAGATAATCATCCTGATTTCCGTCAATATACTCCTGAGTTATTACTGCGCCGCTGACTCCTGCATAGTCCATATTGGCGATAAGTCGCTCTGCCGTGTTTTCACCGTCGGTCATATAGGGTGGCATCATCTGACGGACCTCTCCGCCGAAATCACTTCTGCCGCCGCCGACATCATAAACGGGTTTACCGTTCACGATCCCCTTTTGTTTTTTCCATAAATGAGCGTGTGCATCAATAATCATAATGTTACTCCGTCTTTAAATATTGCTATCTCACGGTTGCCCTGAATTTCATTTTTTGTGAATTCTCCGTCGGCAACCCTTTTTATAAGCTTCAATAAATCCTCAGCCTTCTGCTGCTTATCTTCTCCAAAGGCTGAAAAGTCTATCCAATGAGACTTTCTTGCCGCTATACTGTCGTTTGAGGCGATTTTGATTGTCGGTACCGCTCCGCCGAGAGGTGTCCCCCTGCCCGTTGTGAAAAGTACGAGATGACAACCTGCCGCCGAAAGATTCGTAACAGATACAATATCATTGCCCGGGCCGTCGAGAAGGTTGAGACCCGCTTTCAGCGCAGTATCGCCGTAGGTGAGAACATCAACAACCGGCGCAGTTCCTCCCTTCTGCACGCAGCCGAGGGATTTTTCCTCGAGGGTGGTGATGCCGCCCTCCTTATTTCCCGGGGAGGGATTTTCAGATACGGGCTCGCCGTGGCTTCTGAAATACTGCTTGAAGCCGTTGATGAGCTCAACGCCCTTTTCAAACACTTCTTTATTTACGCATCTTTCAAAAAGTACCGCTTCAGCACCGAACATTTCGGGCACCTCAGTGAGTACCGCAGTGCCGCCCATAGCACAGATTTCATCGGTAACCTTACCTGCAACCGCATTGGCTGTGATACCCGAAAATCCGTCTGAGCCGCCGCATTTGAGACCGACTTTCAGCCTTGAAACAGGCACTGCCTCGCGCTTATCCTCTGAGGCGGTTTTCTTAAGCCGCTCAATGAGCTCAACTCCTCTTGCGATTTCATCCTCGCACTCCTGAACGGAGAGGAACTTCACCCTTTCATCATTCCATGTCCCCAGTACCTTCTGCATTTCGGGGATATTGTTGTTTTCACAGCCGAGACCAAGCACGAGTACTCCGCCTGCATTAGGATGCCTGATAAGTCCGCGGAGAATAAGCTGTGTGACCTTCATATCACCGCCGAGCTGACTGCAACCATAGGGATGTGAAAAACAGATTGCTCCCGTTTTTTCAGAAAGCTTCTTTGCTATACTGTTTACACAGCCGACCGTCGGTATAATCCATATATCGTTTCTGATGCCGATGTCACCGTTTTCGCGGATATAGGCATTTATAAAAAACGGCTCCTTGGGTGTAAGCTCCCTGAAATCAGGCTTGTATTCATAAGAAAGAATGTCCCCTAATTTCGTTTTCATATTGTGAGAATGAACAGAATCGCCCTCACGGATGTTTTCCGTTGCATATCCTATAGGATAGCCGTATTTGATAATATCTGCACCCTTTTCTATATCACACAAGGCGAGCTTATGCCCCGTTTCAAGGCTGACACAGACATTATCCCTTTCGTTTATTATGACATTATCCATTTCATTGCTTCCTTTGCACCGAGCTTCTCGATTTTATTATAACATTCCGTAACCGCTTCGGTCATATCCGAAAGATCAGCCTGCCACAGTGCAGTATTTTTAAGAATATCCTCTATACTATCCTTTCTCATCACTTCAATAACATTTTCCCCGTCCTCGGGATTATCATTTTTATAAAAATAAATAAGATTTGCAAGAGAAAGGGTAAGTCCCTTCGGGTATATGGCCTTTTGTTCTTTATATTCAAGTATCGTGGGAAGAACACGGACTGAGAATTTACTAACCGAGTTCAAAGCTATTGAACGCCATTTATGCTTAATAAACGGGTTTCTGAAACGGTCAGAAACACTCTCTGCAAAGGCTGTGCTTTCTTCGTTTTCACCGATTGTCGGCAGAATCTCTTCCTTCATACACTTGCTGAGAAAGGCAGATGTGACCTCATCCATCATTGCTTCACCGACAGATTCAATACCTGAAAGCAATGCGCCTGCAACAAGAGATGTATGTGCGCCGTTGAGAATACGCACCTTGATTTTCTTATAGGGCTTTGCATCATCTGTCCAGACAACGTTGAAGCCTGCGCCTTTAAGCGGAAGCTCTTTTTCAAAGTCGCCCTCTACAACCCAGAGGTGGAAAATCTCTGCCGTATCAAGGAATCTGTCCTCAGGATGCTTTTCTGCTGTTTCATCGGCAGGGTACCCCGTAACGATGCGGTCTACAAGAGTGTTTGCGAAAGTATTTTCTCTCTCTAACCATTCTGTGAAGTTATCTTCAAGCTTCCATAAATCCGCATAGCTCAGAATGCATCTTTTAAGCTCAGCACCGTTATTATCAATAAGCTCCGTGGGAAGAAAAATGAAGCCGCTCATACCGTTTTTATAGCGTCTGTAAAGAAGCTGTGTCAGCTTGCCCGGAAAGGAGCTGCAGGGCTTATCGTCAAAATTACAGCTGCCGTCAAAGGCTATTCCCGCCTCGGTTGTGTTTGACACGACAAATCGGAAATCGGGATTATCCGCAAGAGACATATAATCCTCAAAGCTTTTATAAGGGTCAACACACCTTGAAATTGACTCAACAAGGCGATGCTCTTCAACAACCTCACCCTTTTCAATACCTCTCAGGTATAAATTGTACTTACTGCTCTGAGCATTAAGCAAGGCACATTTTCCGCCTGCTCTCGGCTGCACTACAACCGCCTTACCCTCATATAATCCCTTTTTATTCATCACATCAAGAAAGTAATCAAAAAAGCCTCTTAAGAAATTACCTTCACCAAACTGTATTACTGTTTCCTTCATTTTAATCACCGATTTTTATAAGAAGTTTTGCAAGTGTACCGTCGTTGTTTGCGAGAGCTCTGAACGCATCAAGAGCGCTTTCCATATCATAAACTCTGCTTACCATTTTCATAACGTCTGCCTTTTTGCTTGCGACAGTATCAATATTATTAAGGAAATCATCCTTCAGGGCGTTACGGCTGCCGTGAATATTAAGCTCCTTTTTGAGAATAACCGAGTGGACAAAGCTTGTCTCTCTCTTTCCGTTTCCGATAAGAATGATATTTGCGGCAAAGGCAGCGTTTTCGATACAGCCTAAAAAGGTCTCGGGTGCACCGCATGCCTCAATGCAAACATCAAAGCCGTTTCCGTCGGTAAATTCCTTTGTGAACTCCTCAAGCGACTGTGTTCTTGTGTTTACAACTCCGTCTGCACCGTACTCCCCGGCGAGTGCAAGACGGTTATCCAGAATATCCGCAACAACAATTCTCCTGCACTTCTGCTTTGCGGCAAGAAGGGCAAAAAGACCTATAGGTCCCGCACCGATAATAAGTACATTATCCGTTTCCTTTATGGTCGCACGGGATACGGCGTGCTGTGAAATCGAAAAAGGCTCAATAAGTGCCAGCTCCTCGGCAGACAGTCCTTTGCCGTCATATATCCTCTCAACGGGCATCGAAATGTATTCGCAGAAGGCACCGTCACGCTGAACTCCCATCGTCTGATTGTCGGTACAGCAGTTTACAAAGCCTCTCTCACAGCTGTAGCAGGTGCCGCAGTTGAAATAGGGATTGCAGGTAACAATGTCCCCTGCCTTAAGGCCCTTATCGTTTTCGGGAATTGATACAATCTCTGCGGAAAACTCGTGTCCCGGTATTCTCGGATAGGTTGTGAAGGGCTGATTTCCCGTGAAGGATGCCACATCGGCACCGCAGATGCCTACATATTTAACTTTAAGAAGTGCCTCCCCTTCCTTCACCTCGGGCATCGGTACTTCTCTTATTTCAATTTCGTTGGGATTCGGTATTACTATCGCCTTCATTTTATTTATCCTCTTCTATGTATTTTTTATTCCAGATTATACCTGTTTTAAGGGGTGCGCCCTTGCAGAATATTTTATTTTCATAAGCATCAAGCGGGTCTCTGATAAACTCATCCTTGCTGATAAGCTCCACGACCTCATCATACCGTGAATCAACAAGCACCTCTATCGCCTTTTCCATATGCTCCTGACGGAAGTTAATAGATGCAAATATAAGGTGATTTTCAAAGCCGAAGGGCATTGTATCATAGGAAACAACGGGGCCTAAGGAGAAGCTGTTATACACGCCGTTACAGCCGAGCACCTTATGCTGAAAGGCTATTCTGTGCTCCACATTGCTGCCGCTTGTGCCGACAAACATTGTCGCTCTGCCGCCAAGCATTTCCGTAATTTTTTCTGCTGTTTCTTCCTCGGAAAGACCTGATGTGCAAAGATAATCCGCCGCTGTGATTTCCTTTGAGAAGGTAACCTTTTTACAGCTTTCGTCACTTCTTCCGACAAAGAGAATCTGCGCATCCGGGTGGTGACGCCTGATCTGATCTGCAATAAAAAGACCTGTCATACCAAGACCGAAAACAACTGTCTTTGAGAATATCCCCTCTTTTGCAAGCTTTCTCGCCTCAGCTTCAGAGCATTTATGCTTTGCCATTTCAACTCTGAAATTCTGAGCCTCGCCAAGATCCTCCATTCTTTCAAGCTGGAAAATCGCGCAGGCATAGGGATCGGCAAAGGAAAGCCTTTTGGCTACCGACAACGGAAGCCTTTCCATAGTCTCGTATTCCTTCGGGAGATGCAGAAGCATATCCGGATTAAAATAGTTTTTATCGCAGAAAAGACCGTCAGCCTTATCGCAGCCGTATTCAAAATATGTTTCATCCTCTGTGTAGCGTGTAGGGTCGTAGCTGTCACCGCCACGGATGAGAACTATGGCAAATCTGTTTTCGCAAGGTACCCACACAACTCCCTCATGACCGTTGATAAGTCTGTTTTCTCCCTCGGGAAATTTTGCCGAAAGCTTGCTTTCTCTGCCCATTTTCATAAGCTCAAAGTCAGTTCCGCAAAAGCCCTGAAAAACAGGATAAGCTTCTGTTCCTTTATGCAGAGGCTCACCGCGGAGTCTCTGTCTCGGCGGATTTATCAAATTTATTTCACCGTATTTTATCGGCTTTTCTTTATCATTCCGAAAATATGTTCCGTAGGTTTTCATATCCGTTCCCCTTCGCTTTTTTAATATGATATTACCACATATAAAAGGGTTTGTAAATACAGGTATAGCCTGTTTGCCGTGAATATTTTTACTTTAAAGTAAGAAGTACTGCGGCTGATTTGAGATTGCGTATAAAAGCAAAACCGCACACGAATGTGTACGGCTTTAAACTGCCTGATTAAACGGGTTTAGGTAAGCAGAGGGTATAAGCTGAAAGTTGAGTTTAACATTGACTTTGAGCAGTTTATGGTGGGTATTGATAAGGTGGCGTAAAAGAAAACCGGGCAGAGTTTTCAGGCTCTGCTCGGATTTACTATATTTAGTTGAAAAATAATCCTTTAATAACACCTATACCTAATACTAAAAATATACAAGCAAGAATACCAATACCAAGAAAGAATATTACGGTCATTATAGTACTTCCGACTTTTGGATACTTTTTTCCAATCAAAAATATAGGCAGAAAAATTATACTAACGGTCAAAAACAATCCTATAGGATATAAAAAGCCTTCCCAGAAACTTTCGTGCCATATAAACTTTTTTGATAATCCTCGTATAATTAAAACTATAAAAATAAATACAAAAGCCTTTTTACATCCCCAACGGTCACGATACTTTTTGAAATCCAGTAAAAATACTCTTTTCCACATGATATCAAAAATGTTAAGTTCTGCTCCTAAAAAATCCTGCCAAGTATCCGGAAAGCCTTTCCCGTTGTTTTCTTTTTCGTTTATAAGATTCCAATAATATGTTTCGTCTAACTCTTCTGCACAAACTCCATTGTCCTTAATTTCTTTGCTTACTTCAATAGCACCTTTAAGCTCTTCAATTTGCTTTTCAAGCTCTACAATATTTTCATCAAGAATCTGTGAAAGTTCAGAATCACCATTCAATAAATCTTTTATTTTATCGACAGAAATACCCAGTTTTCTGAAAATGATTATCTTTTTTAATCTTGCGATATCTTCTTCCGTGTAATTGCGATAACCGTTTTCTTTTCTCGAAACATTTATGAGTCCCTCTTTTTCATAATAGCGTATATTGGCTCTTGGAGTATTTAATAACTCTTCAACTTCATTGATTTTCATACATAACACATCCTTTCGCCATTAAAATACACTATAAAGTTACTTTACAGTCAATACTTTTTCAAAAACTTTTTCTTCAATATACCAAAAAACTATTAAAAATTCAACTAATCTACGCATACCCCACAAAAATAAAAATACCCACTCTGAAAGCGGGCAAAAAAATAATTACTCAGTATGC
>JAZULG010000200.1:0-12330 GCA_045603005.1 Acutalibacteraceae bacterium | reverse complement strand
GCAAAGGCAGCTATGGCAGCTATGGGCTTCTGCGAGGACTATGTAAGATCTCCTCTCACAGTTATGGAGGACAACACAAAGGCTGTTCTTCTTGACGAAATGAGAAAGCTCGGTCTTAACGTATAAGAAGGTACTGAAATGAAAATTATAGTTAACGGTGCAGGCGGCGCTATGGGTAAGGTGCTTTGTCAGATTATCGCTGATAGCGGCAAGCACGAAGCCGTCGCCCTCTGCAGTATGGAATTCACAACAGATACGAAGAATAAAATTTATTCTTCAATCAAAGAATATGACGGAGAAGCCGACTGTATCATCGACTTTTCCCATCACAGTGCAACAGCAGACGTAACAGAGTACGCCGTAAAGAGAAACATTCCCCTTGTTATCGCAACAACAGGCCAGACCGACGAGGAAAAGGCTATGATTAAGGCGGCAAGTGAGAAAATTCCTCTTTTCTGCAGTGCTAATATGTCCTTCGGTGTGGCTATACTCTCCTGCCTTGCAAAAATCGTTGCTAAGGCTATGCCCGACTGCGACATCGAAATAATAGAAAAGCATCACAACAGAAAGCTTGACGCTCCCAGCGGTACGGCACTTCTTCTTGCCGACTCAATCAAGAGTGTCAGAGATGAATGTGAGTACAACATCGGAAGACACGAGTACGGAAAAAGAACTAAGAACGAAATCGGCATCCATGCGGTAAGAATGGGTAACGAGGTCGGTACTCATGAGGTTATTTTCGCCACAAACAGTCAGGTTATCACTCTCAAGCACGAGGCTGAAAACAGAGGTCTTTTCGCAGAGGGTGCAATAACCGCCGCCGAATTCCTTGTAAATAAGGATGCAGGCTATTACAATATGGATGATATCCTTGCATAACACCCTACAGAAAAGGTGATACAGATGAAAATTGGTATATACGGCTACGGTAACCTCGGCAGAGGCGTTGAGGATTCCGTAAAGAGAAATCCCGATATGGAGCTTGCCGCCGTCTTCACAAGACGCGACCCCGCTTCACTTAAAATCGCAACTGAAAATGTTCCCGTAGTCCATACAGACGATATCGACAAATGGACAGACAAAATCGATGTTATGATTATCTGCGGCGGCAGTGCTACGGATTTACCCGAAATGACTCCCGCTTTAGCTGAGAAATTCAATGTTATCGATTCCTATGACAACCATTCACAGATAAGCGTTCACTATAAGAATGTAAACGAAAAGGCAGAAAAGAGCGGCAAGGTTGCCCTCATTTCCTGCGGCTGGGACCCGGGTATGTTCTCTCTTAACAGACTCTACGCCTCGGCAATCCTCCCCGACAGTAACGATTATACCTTCTGGGGCAAGGGCGTTTCTCAGGGTCACTCCGATGCTATAAGACGTATTGACGGCGTACTTGATGCACGTCAGTACACAGTACCCGTTGAGGATGCCATGAACCGTGTGAGAAGCGGTGAGGCTCCCGAGCTTACAGCAAGAGACAAGCACAAGAGAGAGTGCTTCGTTGTAGCCGAGGATGGCGCAGACCTTGAACGAATCCGTAAGGAAATCGTTACAATGCCCGCTTACTTTGAGCCCTACGATACAACCGTGACCTTCATCACTATGGAAGAGATGAAGAAAAATCACAGTGAGCTTCCCCACGGCGGCAGTGTTATCCGTACAGGCGTAACAGGTAAGGATAACTGTCACAAGCAGGTTATCGAATACAGTCTCAGACTTGATTCTAACCCCGAATTTACGGGCAGTGTGCTCACCTGCTATGCAAGAGCCGTTTACAGAATGGCCGGACGCGGTGACAAGGGCTGTAAGACAGTATTCGACGTTGCTCCCGCTGATATTATCAATGTGAGCAAGGAAGAATTACTTGCTCATATGCTTTGATTCAATGCGCAATTCGCAATGCGCAATCGCGTCCGACTCGGGATGAATAGGTAAGGTGCTACCCGCCTAAGCCGGGGCGCCTTCACTTGCCTCTCCCTTTAGGAGAGGTGTCAACCGTAAGGTTGACGGAGAGGGTTCTGATCCCTGTTCCATCCACTACCAAATGAAAGAATGATAAGATTATGATATGTGAAAACATTGGAATAAACGGAAATCATCTGACCTTCGCAGGTATGGATACCGTTGCTCTCGCAGAGAAGTACGGCACTCCCCTCTATCTTTTTGATGAGGACAGAGTAAGACATAACTGCCGTGTTTATCTTGAGGCTATGAAAAAGCACTTCGGCGAAGCGAGTCTTCCCTGCTACGCTTCAAAGGCGGCATCCTTCAAGAGAATATACGAAATTATGAAGGATGAGGGAATGGGAATCGACCTTGTTTCTCCCGGTGAGATTTATACCGCTGTGAAGGCAGGCTTTCCTATGGAAAAATCCCTTTTTCACGGCAACAACAAAACCGATGCGGATGTTACCTACGCAATGGAGTGCGGTGTAGGCTATTTCGTTGCCGACAGCATCTATGAGCTTGATGCAATCGCAAGATGCAAGCAGAACAGCACAAAGCAGAAGGTTATTCTCCGTCTCACACCGGGTATCGACCCTCACACCTACGATGCAGTTGCAACGGGTAAGGTTGATTCAAAATTCGGTACCGCAATAGAAACAGGTCAGGCAGAGGAGCTCGTTAAAAAGGCGCTCACAAACGAAAGCATTGAAATCGTCGGCTATCACTGCCACGTAGGCTCTCAGGTCTTTGACAGTGAGGGAGATGTTTATCTTCAGGCAGCAAAAATTATGCTCTGCTTCGGTGCAAAAATGCAGAAGGAGTACGGTGTTGACTTTAAGGTGCTCAACCTCGGCGGCGGCTTCGGTGTACGCTATACCGACAATGACCCCTATCTTGATGTTGACGCTACCATCGGAAAGCTCGGTGCTTTCATAAAAGAAGAATGTGCAAAACTTGATATCGATGTACCTCAGATTATTATGGAGCCGGGCAGAAGCATTGTTGCTGATGCAGGTATGACCCTTTACTCCGTCGGTACAGTAAAGGAAATCACAGGCTACAAGAATTATGTTTCCATCGACGGCGGTATGACAGATAATCCCCGCTATGCTCTTTACGGCTCAAAATATACAGTACTTCTCGCTAACCGTATGGATGAGGAATGCGATTTTGTTGCCGATGTTGCAGGCCGCTGCTGTGAAAGCGGCGACATCATTCAGCCCGATGTGAAAATGCCAAAGCCCGTAAGAAACGACATCATTGCAGTTTGCACAACGGGTGCATATAACTACTCAATGGCTTCAAACTATAACAGAATCCCCCGCCCGCCCGTTGTAATGCTCAGCGGCGGTAAGGATAAGCTTGCAGTTAAGAGAGAGACCTATGAAGATCTTGTAAGAAACGATATATAATAAGAAAAGTTCTTTGGTTACTTTCTTTCAAGAAAGTAACACCCGCACGGCGAGTGCATAAAGAAGTACGATAAAACAAAGCTGTCGGAGACAACCCCGACAGCTTTTTATATGTCCCGACAAAAAAACAAAACCGTCCCTTTTCAGGACGGTTTATCTGTTTTAATCAATTATGCAACTGTTTCTGAAATGAAATCAACATCTTCGCAGGAGCAGGAAACAAAGTTTTCTCTGTCGTCTGCGTTCTTGATCTTTTTCTTTTCGATAAGCTTTGTAACTGCAACGTAGATACCTGCAACAGCAGCTGCGATTGCAACGATGATTGCAACAATTTTAACTATCTTCTTGAATTTCTCCATGATACATTCCTCCGAGATTTATTTTACTTATTGATTATACCACTAAGTTTTGCTTAAGTCAATATGCTGACGGTAATTTAATAAGTTATTATACAGGAGCGGGACTGCTCACCGTGAAACTCAAGATCAACGTTTATCGTAGTTAAAAGCTTGTAGGTGCCTTTGCCGTATCCGTTCGTAATAGGAAGCTTATAGCTCATAGACGTGATACGCTTATCCTTATCGAAAATTACCTCTACCGTTGCGCCCGTATAGGTCATGCTCAGCTCGTCAAGTGTAACTCCGCTCGGCATATAGTTTTTAAGGTCAATAGACTCTATAGAGCCTGCGTGGGCTGTTGCATCCTGAGTAAGAGTCTGTGTTTCATCCTTCAGGCTGATGACTATCTTGTACCCTCCGTCACCGGTAGGCACTGCAGTAGCCTGCCTTACAGCATCACTTTTAAGCTTTGCAAAGCTTCCCGAGGGCGGTACTACAGTTACGGGAGTCTCCCCCGTTTCCGCATCGTAGCCCTTTTTGAAATAATAGGTACGGGTCTCAGGAGCGTTTTCAGCTATGGCACTGTCTGCCGCATTTTCCGCAATAGAGCCGCCTGTTATTCTGTCGAAATCAATATCAAGAGAGCCTGAAGCTGCCATAGTAAAGTTCTCGGTATTTTTAAGCTTGTTTACACCGTCAACATAGGCCTTGATAATGTTATCCTTACCCACGGGTACGTTTTTATTGATTTGAGCGTGCTCCTTGGAGGCAGACACGGACGCATCGTAGGATACCTTCCAGTCGGGATCGCCTACGTCTGCAGTTGAGGAAACAACATTGTTGCCTATAGTGATGTTTACGGAAGGCTCAGTCGGCTTGGGGTCAGTTGTCTGTGCCGAGGTCGACTGCTGAGCGGGTGCTGTGGTTGAAGAAATGTAAGGACTGGTTGTTGTACTGTTTTTGCCTGCCTTTTTAGCAATGGATGTGCTTATCAGCAGACTGGCGCAAAAAGCCCACAGAGCTACAACAAAGATTATTATTATTTGTATAAACTTTTTACGGTCCATGGGTTTTCCTTTCGGTTTAAGATTTATTAAAGGGACACTTGAATAAGTATCCCTTTAATATCTGCTTGTAGGATTAATAATAGAGCTTATAGCTTATTGTGGTATCAAAGTCGCACTTCATTATCATTGTGCCGAAGCTTTCATCGCTCATGGCCATCTTGATGTCCATGGGAGCAACCATCTTGTAGTTGTAGATACGTCCCTCAGCATCGATATATGCAGTGATTGTTGTTGAGCCTAATGTTGCCAGGTCAACATCAACTCCGCCGCCTGCGATTGAGTTGACAACCTTACCCATTGAGAAGAAGCCTGAATGATAAGGTGTTTCGGTCTTTCCGACGGATGAGCCGATCTTTTCGGGCTTGATTTTCACAACTATCTTATACTTACCTGTTGAGGGATAGTAGGTTGTGCTTACTGATGAGAAGCCGTTCTTCCATGCAGCAGCGTTGTTTGCGTTATAAAGATAAGCAAGTGAGGTAGAGGTCTCGCAGGGCTCGATATATGACTGAATCGACTGATTTGTGGTTGTTTCCTTACCGCCTACGAAGGTAAGATTTTCTGTTACTGTTCCTGATTCGCCAAATTCGTCTGCCATACCTGCATCCCTAAGGAACTCCTCAAGAAGCTCTCCCTCGAGAATACCATCAAGAAGGAATTTACTGTTAACCAATGCTGCGGGGCAGATTACACCGATAGCAGTCTTCATAGCAGAGGATTCCGAAGCGTCAATCTGTGTAACACCGATATCTGAGGTTACGTCAATTGTAGCCTTGAAGTCGCCGCGGTACTGCTTTGTCTTGTTGATTGCGTTTACAAGCATAAGAAGCTGAGCAGTCTTACTTGCATCTGTTGAATCAATTACAAGAGGACCTGCCTTGACTGAGAAGGTTGCAACTGCGCCGCCGCTTCCGTTTTCGCAGGTAGCAAAAATCATATAGCTGTGTGTTTCATCGGGAGCGAGATTGAAGGTGAAGCTTTCGATATCTGCATCCTCAATTTCAAAGTCATATGCAAAGATATTGTAGTTTGTGTTTGCAACTATAGGCATCTTGTAAACAGTATACTTGGTAACATCTGCGGGAGCGTTCCAGTTTACTGTTACTGAGAAATCGTTTTTGGAAAGAGTGATGCCTGTTGTTGTAGCCTCAACCTCTGATTCGTTAATGAGAGTCTCACCGTTAAATGCCTTTACACGGTAGATATAACCCATATTTGCGCCGACAGCTTCATCCTTGAAGGAAACCTTGTTTGTTGAGCGTACTGTGCTGTTGTAGGGAGTTTCAACGGGGATCTCCTTTACGAGTGTCCACTCATTCTTGTTGGGAGTATAGCGCTCAACGGTGTAGCTTGTTGCCTTTCTTACCTCTGTCCACTCAAGTGCGATATCGTTTTCATTTGTTTCTGCACCTGTTTCGATAACGGGAGGTGTGTCAATATAAACGTAGCTCTTTGCGCTGTAGAAGTATAAGCCGTTCTTTACATAGGAGCATACGCCGATTCTGTAGGTTGAGCCGGGAGTAAGTCCGTCAATAGAATATGTGTTGGTT
The DNA here is from genome assembly GCA_045603005.1 of Acutalibacteraceae bacterium. Lineage (GTDB taxonomy): Bacteria > Bacillota > Clostridia > Oscillospirales > Acutalibacteraceae > UBA6857. The sequence goes on along the minus strand of JAZULG010000200.1, from coordinate 6,013 downwards.
GTAAGCTGCTTTACAAGCTTGGTTTCCTTCTTTGTTGCATAGTCATAGAGGAATACCTGATAGCCGAGAGCGCCCTGAGCCTTGTCGAAGCTGATATCAACACTTGTCTGTGCAAGGTCGGTAACCTTAAGATTTGTTACCTTATTTGTTACTGTTGTGAAGGAAAGATAGCTTGTGTATGCACCGTAAACAGTCTTGCCGCTTACCTTTGCATAGCCTCTTACTCTTACCTTATAAGCAGTACCTGCCTCGAGACCTGTAAGTGTTACGGAATTCTTTGAGGAGTAGGTATACTTCTTGGTGTTATAGTTGTAAATCTGATACTTCTGAGCACCCTTTACTGCGCCCCATGAAAGAGTAACACTGTTTGCTGTTGTCTTTGTTACCTTGAGAGATGCGGGAGCAAGATATGTAGGTGTTGCGTTAAGATTTACATATGAGCCGTAAATATTCTTGCCGTTATATTTGTAATAAGCGGCAATACGGAACTTATATGCAGTGCCTGCATAGAGACCCTTTACGGTAAGTGATGAGCCGGTTGTAACACCGCAGTTTACATATGCCTTCTTTGATGCACTGTAGCGCTGAACAACGTAGCCTGTTGCACCTGAAACCTTTGACCATGTGAACTTGATTGAGGTACCGCCTGCAAGGTTTGTTGCCTTGAAGTTTGTTACCTTTGCGGGTACAGCCTTAACGGTAACCTTATATTCCTTACCGTAATCGGTTCTTGTAAGTCTCTTATCATAGCTCTTTACCTTAACGGTATAGCTCTTGCCGGGAGTGAGAGTGAGCTTGTAGCTTGTGGTATTCTTACCACTGATTGTTACGTTCTTGGTTGTGCTTCCTGTGGTGTAGGAAAGAACATAGCCGTCTGCGCCTGAAGCGGCAGACCAGGTGATTGTTGCGGATTTGGGAGTAACACCTGTTGCCTTGAGGTTTGAAATATTACCCACGGCGAAGGTTACTATCATTGTTGATGAAACGAGAAGCACGCAGAGCATCAACGATAAAACCGCTTTGAATGATTTTCTCATAAGAATTACCTCCTTGAAAATTATCTATAAAAATTGCTGCTGCAAATTTTTACCTGATGAATAAATATGTTGCTGTGTAGGTCTGTGTAAAGGAATACTCCTGTGAAGCAAGAGTAAATTTCACTGTAACGGGAACTGTAACGGTAATGTCGTCTATGTAGCCGTTCTGTACCTTTGCAGTGACCTGCGCGTTGCCGTATGTCTCTTCGGAAAGAGCAAAGCCTTCGTTTTCCTGTGCAACTCTGTCCCACTCGCCGAAGGAGAAAAGCTCCTTTGCGGCTGCATCGCTGAGAGTAAACTCTATACGGTAACCGTTGCCGTCCTCGTCGAAGTATGTAACCCCGGCATCGCTGAAGCTTAGGCTGAGCTCATCTTTTCCGTGAAGGATTTCACTGACGGTGTGTCCCATCTTATCCTTGCCGCCGGAAATGTAGGAATAAACAGTGCCCGTCATTTCCGATGAGGTGACCACACCCTCGTATTCCGCCTTATCTTCACCCACAAAATCTGAGGTGGTGTAGAGTGAAATAACCGCGAAGCTTCCTTCTGCGCTGACTGTTGAATTATAAGCCTCAACAAAGCCCTCAAAGCCTTCGCTCTCATTTGCGGGGCGGTCATTTGTTGTAACACTCAGCGGAGCTTTGCATACATATCCGTAAAGGGTTTTGCCGCTGTTATCAGAGAATGCTCTTATCTTGAAAAGATACTCCGTTCCCGGCTGAAGACCTTCAACGGTACAGTAATTCACTGCAGGGTCGCTTACCGTTGCAACGGTTACGTAGCTTCCCGTACCGTCATTGAGGCTTACGGCGTAGCCCGATGCACCGGGAAGTAAATCCCACTCAAGAGTGACTCTCGAGGTGTATACCGAGTTTTCCCTGACGGAAAGTCCGCTTACGTAATCGGGTCTTGTGTACGCCGTCTTAAGCGGTGAATATGATGCATTGACCGTCGTACCGTTATACTTGAGGTAGGCTCTTACCATAAAGGTGTAGCCCGTGTCGGGAGTAAGTGACGGAACCTTATATGAGGTTTTCGTTGTGTAGCCTATATACGTGTATTTTGAGGTCTCACTGTTATAGAAATAAAGCTTGTAGCCCGTCGCAAAGTCCGTTGCGGACCAGCTCAGGTTGATATAGTTGTGTGCCGGCTTTGAGGTAATATCCGTTACCTTGCCGGGTCTTGCGGTGTATGCCTTGCAGGTTGAGGAGGCTGCTGCGTAATAAACCGAGCCGCCGACCTTACTGTAGGCATAAACTCTGTAGTACTGATATGAGCCGGGCTTGAGCTCCGTAAACTTAAGTGTGTTTCCGCTTACGTTTTTGTAGCCCTCATACTTCTTTGTGGCTGAGTTGTATCTGTAAACTCTGTAGCCCGTTGCACCCTCCGTCTTATCCCAGCTGAGAGTGTATCCGTCGGGAGCGGGATTTATCACCTTGACCGAGGTAACCTTCTGAGGGACAACAGTTATTTTGCAGCTTGCGGTAAGCTTGCTTCCGTCCTTTGCGGTGCAGGTGATGGTTGCAGTACCCGTACCGACTGCCGTAACCTTACCCTTTGAGCTTACCGTTGCAACCGCGGTATTGTCTGAGCTGTAGGTAACAGCGGAGTTGTAAACCTTCTCGGGAGTTATCGTGTAAGTAAGGCTCATTGTGTCGCCGAGTGCAAGCTTTGAGGATGTGCTGCTCAGCTTAAGAGCAGTTATATAGCGGTATGCCATATTGATGTCTTTAAGTGCGCTTACGTATTTTTCTGCGTATGTACCCTTGACAACGTAAACCGTAAGCTCCTTATGACAGCCGACGAATACATTATCACCGATAGCCGTAGCATTTTTTGAAACAATTACCTGCTTAAGGTTGGTACAGTACCAGAAGATTGCATCGCCCATTGCCGTAACGCTGTATGGGATATTGACCTTTGTCAGCGCCGTACATTCGTTGAAGGCGGCAGTACCGATTACCTTGACCGTTGTGGGAATGGTAACGGCTTTCATAGTTTTATTGCCCCAGAATGCCTCATTGCCTATTGCCGTCACCTTCGCCGTGCCAACCTTTGAGGGAACTTTTACATCGGCAGCTGAGCCGTTATATTCCTTCAGAGTGGCCGTTGCCCCGTCAACGGTGAAAACAAAATCACCTGACTTTACCTCCTCGGCAGCGCTTGCAGAGAGGAAAAGCACTGAGCAAAAGCAGAAAATCACAAACAAAAGCAGGAGCATCTTATTTACTGTTTGCTTCATCCATAGAGACCTCCATCATAATCGTATGCACATTATAGCACACATCCCGATAAAATACAATTATATACGGGAAATTTTTTTATTCGTTACATATTGTTTACCTTTATATGTTTTTTTTCGCAAAATTATCTCCTACTATGCTTTTCCTTCCCGGAAGCGGAAGCAGAAAAGCAGACGAATATCTTTACTTTTTTTCTGCTTTGTGCTATCATAAACATTACAAAGCGGAAAGGGGTGATACCATCAACAGTAAAGATAAATCCGTAATACCCGTCTGTGTCTTCGGCTTTTTAGCAAATCTCACTCTTTTTCTCATAAAGCTTTACATAGGACTGTCCAGCAACAGTATAAGCATATATTCCGACGGAATAAACAATATGTTTGACGGACTTTCAGCTCTTCTTGCCGCAGTTTGCCTCGGTTTTCTCGGCAAAAAGCTTATTGTGGGTTCATCATCAACGGTCAAAAGAGCAGAAGAGCTTCTTTCTCTGCTGCTCAGCGCTCTTGTTTTCATAAGCGGTGCATATTTTGCATATACCTCTCTTGAAAGACTTATCTACCCCACGCCCATATGGTTCAGTATGAAATATCTTTACCTTCTGGCGGGCACTGCAGTTTCTAAGCTTGTGATGTTCCTTGTGTACCGTACGGCAAACAAGAGGCTCCGCTCTCAGGTTGTGAAAATTATGGGCTTTGACTGTATACTCGACTTTTTCATCACCTCAGTCACCCTGGTGTCTCTGTGGGTTTCTGCAAAGGGAAGCTTTTCTCTCGACGCCTTCTGCGGACTTTTCATAAGTGCCGTAATAATAAGCACATCGGTCAAGTCTCTTTTTGAATATATAAGAAAGGTCACAGGCTATGTATCCGCGGAAAAGAGAGAAAGACTCGGCGAAATTCTCAGTCAGGCAGGCGTCAGCATCAGCAGTACCGACCTGTTTTTTGAATACGGTGACGGCATAACAGGATATATCAGCTTTGAAACTTCCTCACAAAGGGAACAGGCAGAGCTTTTATATGATAAAATCAGGGAAGAAACAGACATCACTCTGATAACAGTAATAAAATAAAAGGAGACAGTAAAATGGATGAAAAAATTACAGCTTCAGAAGAAATAATCGCTGAAGAAATCACCGCTCCCGAGGCTGCTGAGACCGCAGCAGAGGAAAAGGCAGAGAAAAAGGAAAAGAAGGGCAAAAAAGCAAAGGGTAAAAAGCGCAGAATAGTACGCAAGGTATTTCTTGCACTTCTTGTTGTCATTGTCGCTTTCTTTGCGGTTACTACAGTAATCACCGTTATCAGCCAGAAGGCAAACGTTGAAAAAGCTCATTCCTTCGCTGCAGTTGAATATGAAAATCAGCTCGTACCCGAAAAGGATGCAAACGGCAGCTGGACCTTCACAGCTGACCGTGACTTCAAGGTGCTTCAGCTTACCGACGTACATATCGGCGGCGGATGGATGTCCGCCAAGAAGGACGGTATGGCTATGAATGCGGTTGCCGCTATGATCACCGCAGAAAAGCCTGACCTCGTTGTCGTAACCGGTGACGTCGCTTATCCTGTTCCCTTCCAGGCAGGCACACTTAACAACAAGCTTTCTGCAGAAATTTTTGCAGAGCTTATGGAAAGCCTCGGCGTCTATTGGACAATCGGCTTCGGCAACCACGATACAGAGGCATACAGCTATTTCAGCAGAGAGGATATCGGTGAATTCTATTCACAGGATAAATACAAGCACTGCCTCTTTGAGTTCGGTCCCGAAGAGGTCGACGGTTGCGGCAATCAGGTCATCAACGTAAAAAACAGTGACGGCATAATCACTCAGACTCTTTTCGTTTTCGACAGCCATTCCTATGTTGACGGCGACTTCCTCGGCGTTATGTGGAAGTATGATAATATCCACGAAAATCAGGTGCAGTGGTATAAGGACACCCTCGCTTCCCTCAACGCTCAGAATAATGCAATTTATGCCGAGCAGGGCCTTGAGGAAAACTCACACATCAAGTCTGCAGCCTTCTTCCACATCCCTCTCACAGAGCAGAAGGATGCCTGGTACGAATATGTTGAAAACGGCTTTAAGGATACAGAAGATGTGAAATATCATTACGGTGTTGCAGGTGAAAGCGGTAAGATTGTTTACAGCGGTATTCACGAGGATAACCTTTTTGAAACAATGGTTGAGCTCGGCTCAACTCAGGCTGTTTTCTGCGGTCACGACCATTACAACAACTTCTCAATCGAATATAAGGGTATCAGACTTACCTACGGTATGAGTGTTGACTACCTTGCATATCCCGGTATCTATAAGGAAGGCTCTCAGCGTGGCTGTACCGTTATAGAGTTCCGTCCCGACGGCAGCTTTGACTGTCATGCTGAAAACTACTATCAGGATAAATACTCCTCACTTTACGACAAGGAAGCCGTAGAGATGCAGGAAATAACTCAGCTGCAGGAAATAGAGAAATAAAAATAAAGTCAGCATCAGTAAATCCCGCCCTCGGAATGAGGACGGGATTTGTGCTTTTTATGTGGTGTCTCTTGTGTGGAGATAGGGAGGCTACTTTTAACCTTTACGTTTTACGTTGCTTTTATGTAGGCTTTACTCGAGTTAGGCTTTTCTTGCCTCTCCTGAAAGGTAATTGCCTCTGTTAGAGGGAGTGTCACGAAGTCAGGAGGTTATAATTGCACCGAAGGTGCAAACCTTAGCCTTGCCCTCCTTGAAAGGGAGGGTGGC
>JAZULG010000199.1:0-2239 GCA_045603005.1 Acutalibacteraceae bacterium | reverse complement strand
GTTGAGTAAGCCCGCATTTATTGAGATAACAGATTGGGTAAGATTGATAACAACCGGTATTATCAGCATACACTGTGCTATAACCATTATCTCAACGGTAAACAGCAGCTTAAGCTCACCGAATACTCCGTATCTTGTGAAAAGCATATAGACAATCAGGCCTGCCACCACCGGAGGCAGACCCATAAGAGTACCTGTTAATTTTTTTATCGTCCTCTTGCCCCTGAAATCTCTCTGTCCGATAAGTACTCCCAGTGTCATACCTACAAGGCAGGATATAAGAGTACTGAAAAAAGACATTCTGAGAGTTACTCCGATAATCTGAAGCAACTCTCTGTCCATGGAAAGAAGCATTTCAAGAGCTTCTCTGATCTTTTCCAACTATTATTCAGCCATTGAAAGGAAGGTTGCCTTATCTGTCAGGCAGTAGCCGTTCATCTGCTTTGCCATTGAAAGACAAGCGCCCATACCCTGACCTGCACTTACATACCATTCGTCTGTCTCTGCATCGGGTACGTTTTCGCCCCAGATTTTCTTCTCAGCCTTATGAGTACCGCTGTCATCGCCTCTTGAAATAAAGGTTGACTTTGTGTCTCTGATCTTTGCAAAGGCTTCAGCTGCATTTTCACAGCCTGCTATACCTGCAGGGTCAGCTGAAGGACCTACGATTACAAAGTAGTTATACATAAAGGGAATTCTCTCAACGCCGTAGCCCTCGGATACAAACTCCTCCTCGGATGCCTTTGCGTGAACAAGAATAAGGTCTGCGTTGCCGTCCTTAGCCTTCTGGATGGCCGCGCCCGTACCTGCTGACTGAACCTCAACAGTGTAGCCTGTTGCCTTCTCAAATACGGGAAGAAGGTAAGGAAGAAGACCTGAATCGTTTACTGATGTTGTTGTTGACATACGGATTACGGAATTTTCAGGCTTTTCTGCTGTTTCTGTCTTCTCTGACTCTTCTGCATCTGTAGCATCATCAAGAAGATAGAATAATGCCTGTCCGTACTGCTCTTTGCCGTAATCGGCAATAAGTGCTGATGCCTCGGAGCCTGTCATCCACTCTATAAGAGCGTTTGCGCCTTCAACATTGATGCCCTCAAGCTTATCGGGGTTGCAGGCGATAAGAGAATATGTATTCTTCATATCCTCGCCCTTTTCAAGCAGGATTTCAAATCCTTCGGGGGTAGCAGTCTGCTCAGCATCGGTCTTTGATTTTTCTCCGCCGCAGGCCGCAAAAGCGAAGAGCATTGTTAGTGCAAGAAGCACTGCAAGAAGTTTTTTCATAATTCATTCTCCTTTTCAATCACGGAAGGCAGCAGAGTTTCCTCTGTCAACCCTTGGCCGGCACCCGTATTATTTCTCCTTTACGGGCAGTGTTTTTTCAGCCACGCCGTACTATTCCTGCCTTTCGGTTTAGAAAAGCACGGTCGGAATATGAATTAAATGCGTTTTTTAACGCAAACTTCAACAAATTTAGCAAAATATATAAAAAAAACATTGTAAAGTTTATTATTTTATGATATTATATACTACAAAGAAGAAAATTTCAAGTAGGGAGTGAGAAAAAATGACTTTTGGAGTCCTTTGTGTGAGCGACAGATGCTCTAAGGGTCTCTGCGAGGATAAAAGCGGCCCTCTTATTTCGGAAATGCTGTCTGATTCAGGCAAAACTGCAGAGTATCTGATTGTCCCCGATGAAAAGGAAAAAATTATCGATGCCTTAAAGTATATGTGTGATGACATCGGTGCAGACGTTGTTTTCACAACCGGCGGTACAGGCTTTGCCCCGAGGGATGTTACTCCCGAGGCATCAAAAGCCGTTTTTGACCGTGAAGCACCCGGAATCTCCGAGGCTATCAGACTTAAAAGTCTTGAAATTACGCCTAAGGCTATGCTATCGAGAGGCACATCAGGCATAAGGAAAAACACTCTTATAATCAATCTGCCGGGAAGTCCCAAGGCGGTAAAGGAGTCTCTTGAAGTTGTCATTCCCATTCTTCCCCACGCTGTTGAGGTCCTCAGCGGCAACACCCTCAGCTGCGGCGGGAATTACGGTAAAGGCGGTGATTGATTGAGCTTAAAAAATGTAACTCAGCTATTCAGTATAGATAAAAAAACTGTTTGCATCATCGGCTGCGGTGCTCTCGGAACAAATGCGGCAGTACACCTTGCAGGCTCAGGAGCTAAAAGGCTTTATCTTTGCGATTTTGACACCGTCAGCCTTTCAAATCTCAACCGT
>JAZULG010000198.1:0-8686 GCA_045603005.1 Acutalibacteraceae bacterium | reverse complement strand
TATGTCACGTTTTTTATAAAGATGTACTGATAACAGGAAGGAGCAAAAGTACAGTATAGCCAGCATTACAAGTAGAATCGGAAAGCCTTCATTGAATATAAAAGTAAGCTCAATATAATCTAAAAGCGAGGCGAAAACAACGGAAAATATAGTAGCACAAGAAATAATAGCCAACGTACATATACGAGCCCCCTTCACACCACCTAACCAATAATATATCGGTAAGAGAAGTAATAAAGACACCAAAGGAATAATTAATAAACCTGCCACCAAAAACACATCACTGTCGCCTAAGCAATAGCCAACCACACCCAAAGCAACAGTAATAAACATTATAAACAGAGGGGACATATATTTAATCAGGGTTAACTGTGTTCTGCTGAAAGGCAATGCTGCAAAATAACAATCTCCTTTATTTTTGTTTTCGTTATTCAAACACACCAATGTCTGCTCTAAACAAAGCCATGAAAACATAATACAGCTCACAGCCTTACCGGCCGTATTTGAAAAAAGCTCCGTATTATTCTTTACCACTATTATCAATAAAAATATAGAAGATATTATCGTTCTGTTCATAATATACATATGAAGTTCTCTTTTTAACAAAGCTCTCATATTACCCCTCCTTAACCATTGCAACAAAGAGCTCCTCTATTCCGATGGGCATAAGATTCATATTTTCAGGCACCTTATTACGAAGCACAACCGCCTCGGAAAAATAGTCTGTATGCCTTACGTGCTTAACCGCATCAGGAGCTATTCTTTCAATTTCTTCCCTTGAGCAACGGATCAGTCCGTAGCGTGAAAGAAGAATGTCCTTTTCTTCGCAGACAAGCAGATTGCCCTTATGCATAAAAGCAACATAATCACATATCTTCTCAAGATCGCTGACGATGTGTGATGAAATGAGTATAGAATGATCCTCCTGCCTTGTGAAATCAATGAGCATTTCTATTATTTCATCACGGGCAACCGGGTCGATTCCGTTTGTAGGCTCGTCAAGAATGAGAAGCTTACTGCCGTGTGACAAGGCAACGGCAAGGCTGAGCTTCATTTTCATACCGTTGGAAAGCTTTCTTATTATCTTGAAATAATCTATGGAGAACTTTTCAAGAAGCTCGTGGAAGTGTTCTACATTCCAGTTACGGTAGGCTCTTACCATAATTTTTTCAACGGTCTCAACCGTAAAGCTATCGGGAAAGCCGCACTCATCAAGTACGACGCCGATATCGTTTTTCGTGTAGCGGAATTTTTTATCCCGATTGTCCACGCCTAAAACGGTAACGGTACCGCCATCCTTGCAGGCGATATCCATAATAAGCCTTATGGCGGTGCTTTTACCTGCACCGTTTTCCCCTATCAACCCCATAACGCAACCGCCGGGAAGTATGAGCTCAGGTATATCAAGTGCGAAGCCGGGATAATATTTTTTCAGATTTCTTATTTCTATAGCGTTCATATTTCTTCCTCCATTGAAAACTCTATCATTGAGATAATTTCTTCCTTGCTCAGGTTACAGGAAGCGGCAAGCTGTATTATCCTTTCAATATGCTCTTCAATTTTTTTCAGATTTTCTTCCTTGATAAGCTCTGTGTTTTTCGGTGCCACATAACAGCCTTTAGCGGGCAAGGTGTATATGAAGCCCTCTTTTTCCAATTCTTCATATGCTCGCTTTGTTGTTATAAAGCTAATACGCAAATCCTTAGCCAAGCCACGTATAGACGGCAGCATTTCGTTTTCTTTTAATTCACCGCTGATTATCTGGTTTTTTATCTGAGAATAAATCTGATCATATATCGGAGCTCCGCTTTTATTATCAATAATAACTGTCACGTCATCACCTCGCATTAACTGTATATACTCATTATATACAGTTATAACAGTCTTGTCAATAGCTTTTGCATAAAAAATGCAGTCCGTAAATAAACGGACTGCTAATCTGTACTTATTTATCAATAATGTGCTTTTCCGCAATCGCAAACCTTGTTCACACCGAAAAGCTTTGAGAAAAATCTTATTATCTTCCAGATAAAGCCCATAAAGCCGGATTTGTGACAGTTACAGTCACATTCCTTTTCGGGTTCCTCGGGAGTTTCCGGGTCTTCGGGAAGCTCAGGCTCAGCAGGCTCCTCGACAACGGTTTGTGTATAGTATATCGTCTGCTGAGTATAGTTTTCTACGTCATCAGCATCAAAATCGTAAATTCTTGCATATCTTTCGCCCGGGTCACCGTAGGCGGCAAAGCCGAAGCCGCCATTATAGCCGAGTACAATGCCGTCCTCCGTTCTGCCGACAAAGGTATTGACATGATCGTGACCGAAGTAGGCACCTATAATATCCCCCTGCTCTACCCAAGCCTCATACTGACCCGTTGTTATTGACGGATGCTCACTTGCCGGTGTTTCCCTCATAACGTTGCGGTCACCGATCCAATCGGCGTTTTCGTCAAGCACATAGTATTTATCTTCATACTTTGCCTTGAGTGCACCGGGAGTACCTGCAGGCACCTCTTTTAAAAGCTTATGGATTTCCTTTACGGGTATATGCTGAAACACAAGTGAAGGTACAACCTCGCCGCCGTTAAGAGTCTTAAGCGAGTTGCTTGTTTGCTTGTACCATTCGAGCTGCTCTTCCGTTATGCCGCAGTTCATACCGTCACCAACCCAATGACCTGTATCCATCATATAAATATTGAGAAGAGGCTCTGTGCCGTCGTTTGAATAGATAACGGTGTTATATGTACCTGCATCTGCGCCGTCTGTATTGGCGTAGCAATATGAGAAGCTTCGGTAATACTCGCCCTGCTGCTGAGCAGACATAATATTCACGTGGTCAAGGTCATGGTTGCCGAAGGTAAAAATAAAGGGAATTCCCCTTTTCTGCATAGGCATAAGTTGGTTATAAAGAGCCTTTTTTATTTGTTCGGCAGTTGAGTTTACGCTAAGCTGGTCACCTACAAGCACAACAAGGTCAGGCTCGTATTTATCAAGCACCGCATTGAGGAACTCAAGTGAAGTCTCGTTTGTTTCGCCTCTGTCCTGAAAATCGTTTATCTGCAATATTCTGAATTTTCCGTCTTCGCCGAAGGTTAGCTTTTTTTCTTCATCGGCGGCAGCTGCAGGCATTGCAAAAGCGGACATCAAAAGCACTGCTGAAAGAATAAGGGCACAAATTTTTTTCTTCATTATATTTCCTCCTTGAAATCATATGAGTTTATTATAATTTTCAAAACAAATATTGTCAACTTTTTTTACAGGTTTCTGTCAACAAACTGCTTCGGAGTCATTCCGAACTCCTCCCTGAAGCATTTGATAAAATAGCTCTCGGAGCAGAAATTCAGATAGTACGCCACGTCGGAGCAGCTACGGTTTTCACTGAGCATATCCCTGCCGGCGATAAGTCTTTGCTTTTTTATGTAATCGGAGGGCCTCATTCCCGTCTCTGACTTGAATTTCAGTGAAAGATAATCTTTACTGAGATTGCACTCCTTTGCGAGAATATCAAGAGTGATTTTTCTGTGAAGGTTTGCATTTATGTAGCTTATGCACTTTCTGATATCCCGTGAATAATCTTTCTGCTTTTTCGAGTCGGCTACCATAACAGTAAGCTCAAAGCCTCTTTTGGCAAGATAGTCGAGTATTGCCGCCGCAGACGTCATTTTATCAATTTTAAGTATACAGTCATCGGAAAAACAATAGGCCGTCACCTCGTCAAGCCCACCCTCAATTGCATATCTTGTTGCAAGGGTAACACAGCACACCGCCCAATATTGCATTTGTCTAAGATCATCGGGCGAAAGCCTGCCCATAACAAGCTTTCCGTGCGCAGTGTTTTCAAGCATTTTTTTAAGTGCGGCAGTATCTCCCTGCCTTATTGCCGAGTAAAGCATAACCTCAGTGCGGTATGCGGTGTGGGCGGTTTCGTTTTCCCTTCGGCTGAAAAGTGCATTCTCCCCCAATGGCAAAACCTCTATATTTTCGAGAATGGGTACGGTTTTGTTTTTCATAATAATCACCGCCTATATTATATCGCCTGAATTAACACTTTTCAACGTCTTTTTATCAAAAAATGTGTAATTTTTATATATTATCCTCTTTTTTCGGCTTATAATCTCAGTATGATATTATGGGAGTGGTGTTATGATTCTGGTTCTTGCCGTAATTTACATAGTTTTTATTTCCTTAGGTCTGCCCGACTCTCTTTTCGGCGTTGCATGGCCGGTGCTTCATAAGGAATTCGGTATAAATGAAAGCTTTGCCTCGGTTTACAGCATCATTGTAAGTGTCTGCACCGGCGGTGTAAGCTTCGTTTCGGGAGTGCTGATAAGAAAATTCGGAACGAGCATGGTTACCTTCTTTTCAATTCTTCTGACCGCAATCGGTCTTATCGGCATCAGCTTTTCACCTAATATTGTCGTTATGATTCTTTTCGCCGTCATTATGGGCTACGGCGCAGGAGCAATTGACACAGGTCTCAACAACTTCGTTTCCCTTCACTACAAGGCAAGCCATATGAACTGGCTTCACTGCTTCTGGGGCATAGGGGTTACGGTAAGTCCCCTGATTATGTCGGTTTTTCTCAACAACTCAGACAGTCAGTGGCGAAACGGCTACCGTGTGATTGCTCTTTTACAGCTTCTTATCGGAGCAGCCGTACTTTTCTCTCTCAAAAAGTGGCGTAAGCTTGAAAAAGCACAGCAGAAGGAAGCTTCTTCAGAGACTACAGCATCGGCAAGGTTTTTCGATGTGCTTAAAAGCAAGGGCGTTATCACAAGCATACTCTCCCTTGCCGCTTATTGCAGCATGGAATTTCTTCTGGGCACATGGGGCGCAACCTACGCCGTAAATGTTTTTGCAGTATCTCCCGACGAAGCTGCCAAGTGGGTTTCTCTCTACTACGGCGGTATAATGTTCGGAAGAATGATTTCAGGCTTCATTTCGATGAAGGTTTCGGACAAGGATATGATACGCGGCGGTGCAATCTCGGCTCTGTTCGGTATAATTGTTCTCGCTCTGCCCCTCGGAAAGGCTTCTCTGGTTGGATTTTTCCTCATCGGTACCGGCTTCGGTCCGATTTTCCCAAGCGTACTTCACAGTGTGCCTGAAAGATTCGGCGCCACCTATTCGGCAGACATCACCGGATATCATATGGGCGGTGCCTATGCATTGGGCTTTACAATGCAAATGATTTTCGGCTTTTTAGCAACAGCAACAAGCTTTACAATCACACCGTTTGTGCTTATTGCTCTTTGTATCTGTCTTTACCTTCTCAATGAGGTCACCTTAAAAAACATAAACAAAAATCAACACAAGGGACTGTAAAAGAGTGTGGCTCTCGGGGCTTCAGAAGGTTTAAAGCCACCATTTTACGCTTGTAATTCAAAAAAACCTCACAAGGCATCTGCCTTGCGAGGTTTTTTCATTTCATCTAAATGAAAAGCAGTTAAATTTAAACTGCCTGAGCATAACACTCTTTTTACAGTCCATATATTTTACTGTGGTTTTATCATTTCTTTTTTCAGCTTACCCTTCTTACTACGGCCTTTGCTGACATCATTTTTTATAAGTCTGTATACGGTTGCCGCTACAGGTACGCCAAGAAGCATACCGAGTATGCCGAACATCGCACCGCCCACGGTTACTGCCGCAAGTACCCAAAGGCCGGGAAGTCCCATTGAAGAACCAACAACCTTGGGATATATTATGTCACCCTCAAAATTCTGAAGAAGTATGAGGAAAACAAGGAAAATAAGCGCCTTTGTGGGCGATTCCATAAGAATAAGGAATGCACCTATACCGCCGCCGATAAGTCCGCCGATAACAGGAATGAAAGCAGTAACACATATAACCGTACCAATCATAGCCGCATAAGGCAACCTGAGGATAAGCATTCCTACCGTACAAAGCACACCGAGAATAAGAGCCTCAGCACATTGAGCAACTATAAAACGGTGGAAGGAATCATCTGCAACAGAAGTAAAGTATTCTATTTTTCCGTTTATCTTTTCGGAAAGATATCTTCTGCGGATTCTCTTCAACTGAGAGCCGAGCTTTTCCTTATTGTAAAGAATATATGCAGAAAAAATGACCGCGAGGAAAAAGGATGTAATTCCGCTGACAATAGTTGACACGGTTGTAACAACAACATTCATAACGCTTCCTATACCGGTTGTTGCAACAGAAATGATTTTTTCACTCTGCGACTTCCAATCTATCTCCGAAAGCATATCCATAATGTTTTCAGGGAAGATATCATATTCCGCAAGCTTTGCGAGAACTCCCTCATAGAAAATCGGTATCTCTGCAACAATGAGCTTTATACACGAAATAAGCTGAGGCACAACAAGTGCAATTACAAGCGCAATTACAAGCAAAAGAGTCAGGAACGAAAGCGTTACACACACTCCTCTGCGGGCCTTTATTACAAATTTTTTCTTTGACTTGGGAAAGAAATGCTTTTCGTAAAAGTTCAGCAGAATATTAAGAGGATAAGCGAACGCTGCACCGATTATTACGGGTGAAAAAGCCTTGAGAAAGCTGCCCGCAGTGCCTGCTATGTCAGACCAGTAAAAAATGCACAGATATACGCCGAATACGGTTACACCGACTCTGAGACAGGTTTTAAAGTCAATTTTTATCATAAGGTCATCCTTTATATTCTTGCTACACCGCTGTCTCTTGCTGCCTTGGCAACTGCAGCCGCAACTGTAGGTCCGACTCTTTCGTCAAACGCTGCAGGAATAATATAGTCGCTTCTGAGCTCGTCATCTGCAACAAGTGAAGCAATAGCCTTTGCTGCTGCCATCTTCATTTCCTCGTTGATATCACTTGCCCTCACGTCAAGAGTACCTCTGAAGATACCGGGGAAGGCAAGAACATTATTGATCTGGTTGGGGAAGTCACTTCTGCCGGTACCTACAACACAGGCACCTGCTGCAAGGGCTTCATCAGGCATAATTTCCGGTGTGGGGTTTGCCATGGGGAATACGATGGGATCCTTAGCCATAGAGCGAACCATATCCTGACTTACACAGCCGGGAGCGGAAACACCGATAAAGATATCTGCACCCTTGAGTGCATCGGCAAGAGTTCCTGTCTTACCTGATTTATTTGAGAAGGACGCAAGCTCAAGCTTTGCAGGGTCATTTTCAATGCCCTCTCTGTTTTTATGAACAACACCCTTTCTGTCGCACATAATAACATCCTTGATGCCCATAGCAAGGAAAAGCTTTGCTATAGCTACGCCCGCTGCACCTGCACCGTTGAAAACAGCAACACAGTCCTCAATCTTTTTGCCGCAAAGCTTAAGAGCATTGATAAGTGCTGCTGAGCATACAACTGCAGTACCGTGCTGATCATCGTGGAAAATGGGAATATCTGTCTTTTCCTTGAGCTTTCTTTCAATTTCGAAGCAACGGGGTGCACCGATATCCTCAAGGTTTATACCGCCGAAGGAGCCGGAAATAAGAGCTACGGTATCAACGATTGTATCAACATCCTTTGACTTGACGCAAAGAGGAATTGCATCAACATCGCCGAACTCCTTGAAAAGCACGCATTTACCCTCCATAACGGGCATACCTGCTTCGGGACCGATGTCACCGAGGCCGAGAACTGCGGTACCGTCGGTTACAACTGCAATTGTATTCCAGCGGCGTGTAAGCTCATAGGATTTGCTGATATCCTTCTGAATTTCAAGGCAAGGCTGTGCAACGCCGGGGGTGTATGCAAGTGAAAGCGCCTCCTTATCCTTAACGGCAACTCTCGAAACAACCTCAATCTTACCCTTCCACTCACCGTGGAGTCTTAATGATTCTTTTGCGTAATCCATAATATTTCTCCTTTAAAACTGTATATTTCTTCAAGCACAACATTCCGCCGATAATTATATCTGCGGAATGTGGTTATTACTCAATTATTTATCCCAGGGGAAGGTGTACTGTGTAAGACCGAGATCCTCACGTACCTTATTCATTTCAGCCTGAACTGACTCGTTGATGGGAACACCGCTGTCCTTTCTCTGAAGCCAGATTTCGTATTCCTTTTCACCTGCAGTGTAGATTCTTTCTTCACCGGGAGCCTTCTTTGATGCTCTCATTGAGCGAAGGATGTCGCCTGCCTTCTTTCTTGCGATTTCTTCGCCGAGGAAGTGATTTGTATCAATAGCAATAAAGAAGTGACCGAGATGATAGGGACGGATATTTCCTTCTGCATCCTTACCGTCAAGATCCTTACCGTACATACCGTCCTGAAGGATTGATGAAAGGAATTCTACGAAAAGAGCAAAGCCGTAGCCCTTGTAGCCGCCGAGAGCTTCGCCGATACCGCCGAGGGTGGTAAGAGCTGCTGTGCCCTGACGGATCTTCTTGAGAGCTTCGCCTGAGTCGCCTTCTACGGGGTTACCTTCAAGGTCGATAACTGTACCGGGATGGATTTCCTCACCGATTCTTGCATAGTATTCAACCTTACCGTTCTGTGTGATTGATGTTGCACAGTCAAAGTTGAAGTCAAATTCTTCGTCAGTGGGAACACCGAGTGTGAAGGGGTTAGTACCAAACATACCCTCAACGCCGAGTGTAGGAGCAACTGAAGGACGTGCATTTGTACCGGTCATACCGATGCAGCCGTTAGCTGTAGCCATAGAGGTGTAGTAGCCTGCAATACCGTAGTGGCAGGAGTTACGAACA
>JAZULG010000197.1:0-4434 GCA_045603005.1 Acutalibacteraceae bacterium | reverse complement strand
TATCCCGATAAGCTTGCTATGCTTCATATCTCCAACGATATGACAGAAAGGCGCTTTACCTTTAAGGATATAAAGAAGGAGTCGTCCCGTGCGGCAAACTATTTCAGAAGTCTCGGTATTGAGAAGGGCGACAGAGTTATGCTTGTTCTCAAGCGACACTACCAGTTCTGGATTTGTGCTCTTGCTCTTCATAAGCTCGGTGCAGTCATAATTCCCGCAACAAATCAGCTTGTTGTTCACGACTTTGAATACCGCTTTGAGGCTGCAGGTGTTAAGGCTATTGTCTGCACCTGCGACGGAGAAACTGCAAATCAGGTTGACGAAGCCTGCAAGAAGTATGACGGGCTTAGTGTTAAGGTTGTAGTCAACGGAGAAAAAGAAGGTTGGCACAGCTTTGACAGGGAATATAAGCTTTTCAGAAGTATCTTTGAAAGGGAAGAGGACAGTGCTTGCGGCGACGATTCAATGCTTATGTTCTTCACTTCAGGAACAACGGGATATCCCAAGATTGCCTGCCATTCCTTCAAATATGCTCTCGGTCACTTTATAACTGCGAAATACTGGCACAGCGTTCAGCCTACAGACCTTCACCTTACTATTTCCGATACCGGATGGGGTAAAGCACTCTGGGGCAAGTTCTACGGCCAGTGGATGAGCGAGGGTGCGGTATTTACCTATGACTTTGACCGCTTTGATGCTTCAAAGATTCTTCCGATGTTTGCTAAATATAATATCACAACCTTCTGTGCACCCCCGACAATGTACAGAATGCTTATCAAGGAAGACCTTTCCAAGTACGATCTTTCATCAATCAGATATGCAACAACTGCAGGCGAAGCTCTTAATCCTGAGGTGTTCTATCAGTTCCAGAAGGCTACAGGTCTTGTAATTATGG
The DNA here is from genome assembly GCA_045603005.1 of Acutalibacteraceae bacterium. Classification (GTDB taxonomy): domain Bacteria; phylum Bacillota; class Clostridia; order Oscillospirales; family Acutalibacteraceae; genus UBA6857. The sequence continues at coordinate 3,539 of JAZULG010000197.1, read as the reverse complement.
AAGGCTTCGGTCAGACAGAAACTACCCTTACAATCGGTAATCTCGTCGGTACAACTCCCAAGCCGGGAGCTATGGGTAAGCCTATCCCCGGATATGATATTGCGATTGTTGATCCGGACGGAAATCCGTGTCCCGTTGGTGAAACCGGTGAAATCGTTGTCAGAACCGATAAGAAGATACCCTGCGGTCTCTTCAAGGGCTATTTCCGTGATGAAGAGAAAACAGCTGAGGTATGGTATGACGGAATGTATCACACGGGTGATACCGCTTGGTGCGATGAGGACGGCTACTATTGGTATGTAAGCCGTATCGATGACGTTATCAAGTCATCAGGCTACCGTATCGGTCCCTTTGAAATTGAAAATGTTATTATGGAGCTTCCCTACGTTCTTGAATGCGGTGTTTCTGCCGCTCCCGATGAAATGAGAGGTCAGGTTGTTAAGGCAAGTATCGTGCTTACAAAGGGCACAGAGCCTACCGAAGAGCTCAAAAAGGAAATTCAGAATTACGTTAAGAAAAATACTGCTCCTTACAAATACCCGAGAATTGTTGTGTTCAGAGATGAGCTTCCCAAGACAATCAGCGGTAAGATCCAGAGAAATAAGCTGTAAGACTGATTATCGTCAAAATGTACAAAGCACCGCTGCTTCAAAGCTTCAAATTCTGCGAAATTAAAAGCATTTTTTGTTGAAAAAAGGTGCGCGGTGTTTTATAATTAAAGGTACGAAAAAAAGGAGGTAGGATTATGGCAGAAAAGCGTATAACTCTTTTTGCGGGTCATTACGGCAGCGGTAAAACCAATATTGCGGTAAACTATGCTTTTCATTTAAAAAAAGCAGGTTATCCAACCGTTATTGCCGACCTTGATATAGTCAATCCCTATTTTCGTACAAAGGACAGTGAAGAGGAGCTTAAAGAGCAGGGGATAGATCTTATCTGCTCCGAGTTTGCAAATACCAATCTCGATATTCCCTCACTTCCTCAGACAATGTACCGTGTTGTTCACGATAAAAGCTCCTATGCCGTTATGGATATAGGCGGTGACGATGCGGGAGCGGTTGCTTTGGGCAGATTTTCTGAGGCTATTGCTTCGGAAGATAATTACGAAATGCTCTTTGTTTTAAACTTCTTCAGACCTCTTACGAGAACCGCAGAAGAAGCATACACCGTACTTAAGGAGATTGAGTTTGCTTCAAAGCTTAAATTTACGGGAGTTGTCAACAACTCAAATCTCGGTGAGCTTACCACGGCTGAGGATGTTGCTTCCACCTTCAGTGAAGCAGAGCGATTCTGTGAAATGAGCGGACTTCCGCTTAAGTTTGTCAGCGCCGAGAAAAGTGTGAGTGAAAAGCTTGTCGGCAAATCGGAAAAGCTTTTCCCGCTGGAACTTCAAAAGAAATATTATTAAATTGGAGGTATGTTTATGCCAAAGGTTACGTTTAATACAGATATGTGTAAGGGTTGCGGACTTTGTGTTATCGCTTGCCCGAAAAAAATCCTTGTTATTGCCAAGGATAAAATCAATGCAAAAGGACATTCACCTGCAGAAATGACAGATGCAGAAAAGTGCATCGGCTGTGCTTTTTGTGCAACAATGTGTCCGGACTGCATAATCAAGGTTGAAAAGTGAGGTAATGAAAATGGCAGAAAAAGTACTTATGAAGGGTAATGAGGCTATTGCTGAGGCTGCTATTCTTGCAGGCTGCCGTCATTACTTCGGTTATCCCATCACACCTCAGACTGAAATTGCTGCTTATATGGCGAAGAAGATGCCCAAAATCGGCGGATGCTTCCTTCAGGCTGAAAGTGAAGTTGCCGCAATCAATATGGTTTACGGCGTTGCATCAACAGGTAAGAGAGTTATGACATCATCATCAAGCCCCGGAATCTCACTTAAGGCAGAGGGTCTTTCATACCTTGCAGGTAGTGACCTTCCCGCTCTCGTTGTTAACGTACAGCGCGGCGGCCCCGGCCTTGGCGGTATTCAGCCCTCTCAGGCAGACTATTTCCAGGCTACCAAGGGTTGCGGTCACGGTGACTATAAAACCATCGTACTTGCTCCCTCCTCAGTTCAGGAAATGGCAAGCCTTACAGTAAAGGGCTTTGACCTTGCTGAAAAATACAGAATGACTTCAATGATTCTTGCTGACGGTACAATGGGTCAGATGATGGAGCCCGTTTCACTTGAGGAAGCAATGGTTACAGAGTATGACAAGTCATGGGCAGTAACAGGCACAAAGTGCGAAAGAAAGAAGAATATCATCAATTCACTTTCACTTGTTCCCGAGGAGCTTGAAAAATTCAACTTCGAAAGATTCGAGAGATATAAGGCTATCGAAGAAAACGAGGTTATGTATGAAGAATATATGATGGATGACGCTGAAATCTGCGTTGCAGCCTTCGGTATTGCCGCAAGAGTTGCCAAAAATGCAATCGTAAAGGCAAGAGAAGAGGGCATAAAGGTCGGTATGATTCGTCCCATCACTCTCTGGCCCTTCCCCAAGAAGGTATTTGAAGAGGCCGCAGAAAAGGTTAAGAGCTTTATTTCTGTTGAGCTTTCAATGGGTCAGATGATTGAAGATATCAGACTTTACACAAAGTCAAAGAAGCCGGTAGCTCTTTGCAACAGAGTAGGCGGAATGATTCCTTCACCTGAGCAGGTGCTTGAATCAATCAGAGAAGCAAATAAAGGAGGTAATGAATAATGGTAGTATTTGATAAACCCAAGTCACTTTGTGACGTACCCTTCCATTACTGCCCCGGCTGTACACACGGTATTATTCACCGCCTTGTTGCTGAGGTAATTGACGAGCTCGGTATCGAGGGCAAGACAATCGGTGTTGCTCCCGTTGGTTGCTCCGTACTTGCATATAACTATTTTGCCTGCGATATGGTTGAGGCTGCTCACGGCCGTGCCCCCGCAGTTGCAACAGGTCTTAAGCGCTCCGATCCCGATAACCACATTGTATTTACATATCAGGGTGACGGTGACCTCGCTTCAATCGGTACTGCTGAAACAGTACACGCAGCCGCAAGAAACGAAAACATCACCATTATCTTCGTAAATAACGCAATTTACGGTATGACAGGCGGTCAGATGGCTCCCACATCACTTCCCGGTCAGGTTACACAGACCTCACCCTACGGAAGAGATACAAGCCATTGCGGCTTTCCCGTTAAGGTTTCAGAAATGCTTTCACAGCTTGACGGTGCAGGCTATATCGAAAGAGTAGCAGTTAACAACGTCAAGAATGTAAGAAACGCAAAGAAAGCTATCAAAAAGGCTTTCCAGAATCAGATTGACAAGAAGGGCTTCTCCCTTGTTGAGGTTATTTCAACCTGTCCCACAAACTGGGGAATGACTCCTGAAAAGGCTCTCGAATGGGTAGATGAGAAGATGATTCCTTACTATCCTCTCGGTGTATATAAGGACAGAGACGCTGAAAAGGAGGCAGAATAATGAGTACTACACAGATTCTTATTGCCGGCTTCGGCGGTCAGGGCGTACTTTTTGCAGGTAAGCTTCTTGCTTACAAGGG
>JAZULG010000196.1:0-6327 GCA_045603005.1 Acutalibacteraceae bacterium | reverse complement strand
CCGTAATAGCCGTATTCATTTTCGCACTGAAGCATTATTATAGGTCCGCCGTTTGTTACAAGCAGCGGCTTTATCTGCTCAAAAAGCTTATCAAGATATAAGTCGGATCGTAGCCATGTCGTTCTGTGAGCCAAGGAGTTGCCTTAATTAATTGTCTTCCTAAGACCGCTTGGCCTCCGACTTATATTGACACTGCCTCTTGTAAGCATATCGTCAACTGCCTTTGCATAATCCTCTGCCGATGTGGTGTGATGCTTTTCATCGCCCCATGCATCAAACCAGCCGTTCCACATTTCCATACACATTTTCGGCTGATTGGGATAAAGCTCATCGTGCGCTCTGAAGTTTTCTTCAACTCTGCTTCCAAAATTAAGTGTTGAGAAACAACCCTCAACAGAGCCATCAAGAAGATTGTCTTTACTCGTGCCGTCAGATGTGAAAAGAGGTACGTTTATGCCCTTCTCTCTGTAGCTTTCATAAAGATATCTGAGATATACCTTGTCATCCCCGTAATAGCCGTATTCATTTTCGCACTGAAGCATTATTATAGGTCCGCCGTTTGTTACAAGCAGCGGCTTTATCTGCTCAAAAAGCTTATCAAGATATCTGTCAAAATATTTTATGTAAGCCTTATTGGAGCATCTTATTTCCATTTCGTCATCGTTCTGAATCCACCATGGAAGACCGCCGAATTCCCATTCAGCACAAATATACGGACCGGGTCTGACGATTACCATCAAATCCTCATTATGTGCTGCTTTTACAAAGGCGGCAATGTCAAGGTTGCCCTTAAAGTCAAATTCGCCCTGCTTTTTTTCGTGCATATTCCACGCACAGTAGGTTTCAACACAGTTAAGACCCATTGCCTTCATTTTTTTGAAAATATCCTGCCATGTGTCAGGCATATTTCTGAAATAATGAACCGCACCCGAGATAAGCTTTACGGGCTTCCCGTCTCTTACAAACTGATTGCCTCTGATTTCAAAAGTCATACCTTTACCGCCTTCTAAAATTAGTTATACTTGCCTTATTTTAACACAATAAAATATTAACAGAAATATCTGTATATGTCAACTGTAAAAAGCCCCGTCATCTGTGCTGACAGGCGACGGGACAAAGCTTATTATGATATAAGTTTTTCTATACTTTCTTCGAAAATATCAAAGAAACGTTCAACAATTTTTTTATCCTCTTCATTACCTCTGACACACATCGAAAGAGTTATCACATTTCTCATTGAGGTTGCCGAAAGAAGCACATAAGGCTTATATTTTACCGCACCGGTCATAAAACCGTCTATCGGCTCATTACCGCTCAGTGCAAGTGCCTTGTGATCAAGAATACCGATATTACTCATAGCAAGAAGCGGATTCGAATATCCTATTTTAATTATTTCTTCGCTTGCTGAGTGAGGAAGTATCTTATAAGCAAACTTAAGAAGAGGCAGACCGTAAAGGCCCATAAATTTATCCTTCTTAAAAAGATTTGCACTGTTAATTACATACTGAAGCGTTTCAAAGATGTTTCTTCCTCTTCTCGGAATATTGCACTGCATAAAAGCAGTATGATTTGTGATTCCCTGTCCGTCATCATCCTTCATATGACGTCTGAGATCAATTGCACAGGAAATAGTAACGCTTTCATCTTCACCGTAATCTGCAAGCTCATAAAGAGAATAGAAATAGGCAGCAACAAGCATATCATTGACAGTTGCACCCTTTGTTTTACCGGCAGCCTTAAGCTTAAGAAAAGTACCCTCAGAAATTTTACGTCTTGCGATAAAAGAGCGGTCACCGTCTTTACTTTCCGTAAGCGGGAACCTATGAGTATCCTTGGCACATACGTTTCTGTAAAGATTTCTCGCCATCTTTTCCTGAGTTTTCGAAAAATCTGTGTAGACAGAATCATAGGAGCGTGTACCCTCTCTGAGATTAAGAGGGCTTATCCCCTTTTCCTCATACTCACTGTAGGCCTTACAGAAGCTTTTTATGAAGTACTTAAAATCGCCGCCGTCCATACACATATGATTTTCAACCATACAAAGTGCGGTTTTGCCTTCATAATAGAATACACCGACCTTCATCTGCAGGTCACTTTCAGGCGGTATGTACTGTGTGAGGAACATATCAATATCCGCATCAACATTTTCCGTTCTATTTACGGTGATAACATCTTCTATTTTGTAGGGCATAACCTCCCAATAGGGACTCACCTTATTATCAACGAATCTTGAATGGAGAACCGGTGCCTTTTCAAAAAAGCATATAAGTACTGTTTTGAGAATGTCGAGATTTATCTCAAAGTCATAATGAAGCTCAAGGTGTACCATTCTGTCGTTAAAATCACGGAACAGATAGTGCATCTTATCCCATAGTTCGGCATTTAATCGTCTTCCCATTTTTCGTCCTCAACTTCCTTCTTAGATGAAGCAGCAGCCTTTATAATAACTATAATAAAATCAACAAAAACAGATGCAACTACCATAAGCCAACCGGGATGCCACGCAACAAGACCTATGAGACCAAAAATAACATAAAGTAAAGAGGTCACAGCCGGAATAACTGCAAGAAGTGCAAAAATCGCAAATTTTTTCTTTCTGGCAAATGCGGCGAAGCATCCGAGTGCAAGACCCGCAATGACTGCACCGAGTATGCCCACAACAATTATAAGCCACGTTTTACTCCATGCACCTGTAACAAAGCTGACACCGAGAAAAATTCCAACAAGAAGCAATACGTATCCGATAATTCCCAAAGCGGCAAGAGAACCTTTATTCTTAGCCTTTTCACTCTTCTTTTTCTTTTTAAGTCTTTCGTAGTATTCCTTCTCAATGTCACTGAATTCGTTTATAACCAATTCATTTATAACCTTATTATCACTGAGACCGCTCTCAATAAGCTCGTTGGCTCTCGCTGTCATTCTTGCAATAATCTCCTGCTTATAGAGATATGCAGACTTTGTATTAGGCAGTTTCTTCAAGGCTTTCTCAGCATAATCCGTAAATGTCATTTAAATTTCTCCGTTTCATTTCAAAAAATCGAAAATTATATTTCTATATTAATATTATATTAAACAAATAGGTTATGTTCTTTAACTAATTTTTAAATTTTTATTTAATTACAAAGAATAATATTAACAATCAAACAACAAACCGACACATGTAGACTTTGTGTCGGTTTGTTGTTTTAAAATTTTACACAACACCGTGAGAAAGCATTGCATCGGCAACCTTGAGGAAACCTGCAATATTTGCTCCTGCAACAAGATTTCCCTTCATACCGTATTCCTCCGCAGCCTTTGAGGAGGATCTGTAAATATTTACCATTATATCTTTAAGCATCGTATCTACTTTTTCGTAATTCCATGAATATCTCATAGAGTTCTGTGTCATCTCAAGAGCAGAGGTTGCAACTCCGCCTGCATTGGCAGCCTTTGCAGGACCGAACAATATTCCTTCACTCAGAAAATGCTCAACAGCCTCAGGCTCAGACGGCATATTCGCCCCTTCCGCAACAGCAATACATCCGTTAGCTGTAAGCAGCATAGCAGATTTTTTGTCAATCTCATTTTGAGTAGCACAAGGTAACGCTATATCACAGGGTATCTCCCATATTCTCTTACAGTCAGCAACATACTCCGCATCGGTGCGTATATCAATATATTCGAGAATTCTTCCTCTTCTGATTTCCTTTATATGTTTTATGAGCTCTAAATCTATACCGTAAGGGTCAAAAATAAAGCCGTTGGAGTCAGATAGAGCGATTACAGTAGCCCCAAGCTGAATTGCCTTCTGAGCAGCGTAAACAGCGACGTTTCCCGAGCCTGAAATAACTACTCTTTTTCCGTTAAAATCGGTATTTCTTTCCTTGAGCATCTCCCGGGTAAAATAGCACAGACCGTAGCCGGTTGCTTCAGTACGCATAAGTGAGCCGCCGTAATTAATACCTTTCCCTGTCAGTACTCCCGTAAAACCGTTTCTGATTCTTTTGTACTGTCCGAAGAGATAACCGATTTCTCTCGCTCCTACTCCGATATCCCCTGCAGGTATATCCGTATTTGAACCGATATGCTTTGAAAGCTCAGTCATAAAGCTCTGACAGAAGCGCATAACCTCACCGTCGGACTTCCCTTTCGGATCAAAGTCACTTCCGCCCTTCGCACCTCCGATAGGCAAACCGGTAAGTGAATTTTTAAAAATCTGCTCAAAGCCGAGAAATTTAACAATTCCCTCATATACAGACGGATGAAAGCGAAGACCTCCCTTATATGGTCCTATAGCACTGTTAAACTGAACTCTGAAGCCTCTGTTGACCTGCACACGTCCCATATCATCCACCCATGGCACACGGAATTTTATTACTCTTTCGGGCTCTACAAGTGATTCAACAACACCTTTTCCTATATAACGCGGATGTCTTATCAATACCGGCTCAATTGACTCAAGAACTTCTCTTACCGCCTGATGAAACTCGACCTCTCCTCTGTTACGTGATATGACTCTCTGCATAAGCTCATCAAGATACTGTGTCCTGAAGCTCATATTTACATCTCCCATCATATACTTTTACAAAGAGTATATGTAGCAACTATCTGTTTATACAAAAAAGGAGCTAAAAAGCAGGCACTGATAAACAGTACCTGCTTTGAAAATTATTTAACTTCAACTCGCCAACCGTAGGGATCTACTCTCTTGCCCCACTGGATGCCTGTAAGCTCATCGTAAAGCTTCTGTGTAAGCTCACCGATACCGCCGTCACCGATTGTCATAACATCGTCCATATAACGAAGCTTACCAACGGGTGAAACAACAGCAGCTGTACCTGTACCCCATACTTCTTCAAGAGTACCGTTCTTAGCAGCCTCAACAAGTTCGTCAACGGAAATTCTTCTTTCCTCAACCTCATAACCCCAAGCCTTACATACATTGATGATGGAGTTACGTGTGATACCGGGAAGAATGCTGCCGTTAAGTGCGGGAGTAACAACCTTGCCGTTAATCTTGAACATGATGTTCATTGCTCCGACTTCTTCGATATACTTTCTGTCGACACCGTCAAGCCAGAGAACCTGTGAATAGCCTGCATCGTGAGCCTTAACCTGAGCAATAAGAGAAGCAGCATAATTACCGCCGGTCTTTGCAAAGCCCATACCGCCCTTAACAGCTCTTACATAGTCATCTTCAATCCAGATGCCAACGGGAGCAAGACCGCTCTCATAGTACGCACCTGAGGGTGAAAGAATAACGATAAAGAGATATGTCTTTGAAGGAGCAACACCAAGGAATTCATCGGTTGCAATTACGAAAGGACGGATATAAAGTGATGTGCCTTCATCGGAGGGTACCCAATCTCTGTCGATATCAACAACAGCCTTAACTGCTTCAACAAACATATCCTCGGGAATTTCGGGAATGCAGAGTCTTTCGTTTGAAGCGTTAGCTCTCTTAGCATTCATATCAGGACGGAAAAGATAAATCTTATCATCAGCACCTCTGTATGCCTTAAGGCCCTCAAACATTTCCTGACCGTAATGGAAAACCATTGCGCTGGGAGCAAGTGAAAGGTTAGCGTAGGGCTCGATTCTTGCATCGTGCCAGCCCTTACCCTCTGTGTAGTTCATAATAAACATATGGTCTGTGAAAATGTGACCGAAGCCAAGCTTTTCTCCCTTCTGGGGCTTAGCCTTGGGGGCAGTTGTTTTTGTAACTTTAATTTCCATAATTACACCTCTTATTCAAAATCGTAGCCTGTTTTAATGGCTTTAATGTTAATATCAATAAGATTTGCCTTCTTGGGAGGTACAACCTTCTGTACCGTAGCTTCAATACCGTCAAATGAAAGAGCATCGCAAGCCTTCATAAGCTTACCCATAAGAATCATATTTGCAAGAGTTGCAAAACCTTCATCCTTAGCCATTTTTGTAGCAGGTACGTAATATGTAGTTACATCATCTCTTGCTACCTTCTTACCGATAAGTGTTGAGTCAACAATAATGATACCGCCGGAAACAACATCCTTTTCGTACTTCTCAAGTGAGGGAAGGTTCATAGCAACAAGAATGTCGGGATTTGATACGATGGGTGAGCCGACGGGCTCATCGCTGATGATAACACTACAGTTAGCAGTACCGCCGCGCATTTCGGGGCCGTAGGAGGGAAGCCATGAAACCTGCTTATCAGCAAGAAGACCCTTGTAAGCAAGAAGCTTACCTGCAAAAAGTACGCCCTGACCGCCGAAGCCGGCAATAAGAATCTGTGTAGTACTCATTATTCTGCCTCCTTTTCAGCGTCTCTGTCCTTATATACACCGAGAGGATAGTAAGGAATCA
>JAZULG010000195.1:0-5848 GCA_045603005.1 Acutalibacteraceae bacterium | reverse complement strand
TCCGTCAGCAGTGCAGGTTGCATCGCCGTTTGAGACGTAATCAAGGAAGATGTGCTCAAGAGCAGGAGTTTCTCTTTCGTCAGTTGTCTGACAACCGTTGTCGCAGTAAGCTACTTCCTTACCTGCAACACCGCACTTGGGTGCTTCTGTTTCTTCGTACTTTGTGAAGGAGTGCTCGAGAGCCGAGCCTTCGACTTCTCTTTCGTCTGTTTCACCGCAGAGTGTGCAGGTGGCTGATTCGATTGCATTCACTTCGCACTTTGCTTCTTCGGTTACTTCGTAAACAAAGCCGTTGTGTACACCGTCAAGGCAGTTTTTCACTTCTGCGTACAACGCACTCAATTCTGACTCAATTTCAGCAAGAGCATCTTTATTTTCAGCTACTGAGCCGGTGAGAGCCTCGGCTTTTTCAATAATCTCACCAAGACGTGCATTAATCTCATCGCCTGCCTTTTCTGCCAAAGCTGCAAATTCTTCCTGTGAATAGTTTTCCATAAGCTCTGCATCAAGAGCATCGGCAATTTTATTGTATTCCTTTATGCCGTCAACCTTCACATATTCGCCGCTTGCAATTTTTTCTTCAGCGTCGGCAACGATTTTTTCAAGCTCTGCAACTAAATCGTCAACTATATTCTGCTCGCTTTCCGTAAGTTCATCGGAGAGAAGTCCGCATTCATTAGCCGCTGAATAGATTGCCTGCTTTGCTTCGGAAGTAAGGTCATCAGACTGAAGTAAAGCATTGATTTCTTCTGAAACAGCTTCATAAGCTGAATAGTCAGCACCCTTTACGGTTTCTTTCTTTTCGTAGTCGCAAACAGTACAGGTGTAGGTGTAATAGCCGTCCTTTGAGCCGAGGACTGTATCGTGTACAGGTCTTGTGAGTACTCCCTCGCCCCACTCGTGAGGACATTCGTAGCTGCAGTCATCGCATACACCGTCGGTGTAGCTGTCGTGAGGACAAACATAACCGCAGGTGTCGCACACACTGTCAGTGTAGCTTTTGTGAGGACATTCATAGCCGCAGACGTTTGCACAAATACCGTCTTTATTTGACCAATCGTGCTTCGGTATGATTAATGTAACCTCCTCACTGAAAGCATCACTGATATCATATTCATTCCAGTAACAGGATAAATTTACTGTTTTGAGACGTTTACAAGAAGCGAATGCATATGTGCCAATATATGTCACACTGTCTGGTATAGTTATTTCAGTTATACCATCGCAACCTTCAAATGCACGTATATTAATGTATTTCACACCATTCATAATAGTAAGTTCGGCAAGGGCTTCGCAGTTTAGAAATGCACTGTTGTAAATTTTTTCAACACTACCCGGTATAGTTACTTTTGCAAGACTTTTGCAATTTATAAATGCTTTTTCACCAATAAATGTCAAACTGTCAGGAAGAGTTATTTCTGACAGTTTATAACAGTCCCTAAATGCACAGTCAGCAATAGTTGTAATACTATTCGACATATTTACTTTAGTGAGATTTGTACAACCGTCAAATGCATATGCACCAATAGTTGTAATACTATCAGGTAGAGTAATTTCAGTAAGACTTCTACATTTATTAAACACACGCAAGCCAATAACAGATATGCCATCGGGGATATTTATTTCTGTAAGATTGTAGCAAGAATTAAAAGCATCGTTATGAATTTTTGTAACGCTGTCAGGAAGAACTACTTTTTTAAGTCTAAAACATTGAGTAAATGCTTCCATAGGAATTAATTCTACACCATCAGGGATAGTTATTTCCTCAAGGGATTCACAGTGACCAAATGCACACGGACCAATGCTTGTAACACTATCCGGGATATTTATTTCAACTAGACTTGAACAGAAGTCGAATGCATAATTACCAATACTTGTAACACTATTCGGGATAGTTACTTTTTCGAGGCTTCTACAATCACTAAATGTACTGGTGGGAATACTTGTTACTCCGTTTTCTATAACAGCAGTCTTAATATTGTCTTTGTATTCTTTCCACGGAGCACTTGTAAAATTATCATCAGATTCACATTCACCACCGATGGTAAGTTTGCCCTCCGAATCAAGTGACCATGTGATTGCATAATGTGTACCACTTGCTACGATGTCCGCCGCAAAGGCAAAGGGAATTGTTGTCACAATCATTAAGATTGCGAGAATGATTGATAAGATTTTTTTCATTGTTTATTCTCCTTTCGGGAATTTAACAGTTTAATTATGTTTTATGCAAACATTGATTTAACGAGGTTGATAAACATAACAATAAGGCAAATAAGCTTTTCTGCAAAGCTGTCACCGTGTACAGGTCTGAGACAGTCTTCACAGGTGAGCTGTTCACCGCCGTTATCACACATCGTGTCGCCATCTTCGTCAACATGACCGAGCGCAGGAATTTCCTGCTGTGCTACCGTCATATCATCACAGCGTGAGCAGTGCTGACCTGCTGTGAGACCTGCTTCTGTGCAGGTAGGTGCAATAGCTTTATCTGTAACAATATCGTGACCGAGAGCTTCACCGAAATATTCACCGCAAGCATCGCAGATATATCCGTAGCAGGTCTGTTCTGTACCTTTGTGTGTTTCACATCTGAGTGTTACATACTCAATAAGCCAGCCCTCAAAATTCCCACAGATAAAATAATAAGTCTCGCCTGCTGTAAAATTGTATGATAAGCTTAATTCACCGTATCCGTCCCCCCACGACTCATATGCGACGCCTTGCCTTTTTCCGTCAACCTCTTTATAAAGCTCAATATAAGAATATGCAGGAACATCAGCACTGATAATATAAGTACCGTCAACAACGGGAACGAACTTAACATATTTAGTGAGTCCGCTGTCAGCTTTGTAGGTTTCACCTGCCTTGATTTCAGGACCGACAAATCCATTACAGCGTCTGCAGATGCCGTCACCCCTATCATAGTGTACATCATTGGTTTCACCGTAATAGTTATTACAGAAATCGCATATATAACCGATGCAGGTCTGCTCTGTGCCTACATGATTTATACATTCAGGATACATCGTAAATGTGGATTCAATATAATTTGTTGAAGGATAAACCATGATAGCGATATAGTATGTTTTTCCCTTCTCGTACTCTCGGGTATATGCTATACCTACAGAGTTTGTTCCATAGAGTCTATTAAAATTTTCATCATAAACGGAAAAAGCATACCGTGTTTTGTCCGATGAACGCAAAAGATATTTGGCTGTTTCCGGTGCAACAAATTTAATATAGGTATCGTTTGTAGTAACAGAAGTGTTGACACCTTCACCAAGCACGGCTACAGGACCTGTAAATTCACCGCAGCTTTTGCAAAATTTCCGTGCATCAACTTCCGGATGTTCACATTCCGCCGCAAAGGCAAAGGGAATTGTTGCTGCAACCATTAAGATTGCGAGAATGATTGATAAAAATTTTTTCATATAAATTACTCCTTTCACTGTGTTTATTTATTTGACTATAACTGTTTTATAAAAGGAAACAACCAGCTTAATGAAAGAGATAAGAAGACAGATATATTCGTTAACCTCTCCCTCGTGTACGGGTCTGCCGCAATCGGGACAGTATACTGCAGGCAGGATTTCATAGGGAGCATAAAGAGTGAAAAGCCCTGCATAATAATCTCCGAGACCTTCTATTCTTATATAATATGTACCCTTTTCAACGCTTTCTGCAGAGACATTTCCCAGTCCGAACCACATTACAGGCTTGCCGTTTTCCATTCTGCGACTCTGCAGAACATAGGCATTATAATCGACGCCTTCTTTAAGGGTAACACCGTTCAAGGTAACGGTAACCTCGGGTATATGCTCTTTACCGTCATAGTAAAAGGTGTTCTGAGAAAGAGTAAGCTCAGCATCCTTAAGGGAAATTTTTCCCTCGGGAACTTCTTCCTCTTCTCTGATATGAAACATCAGATGAAGTATCGATTCTTTTTGTATGTTGTAGTCTGAGAGAGTTTTGCCCTCCTCAAGCTGTTTGCCGGCAAAAATCAATCTCTGCTGATCAGGAGGAATTCCCTCTTTCTCCTGAATCTTTGCCTTAATGGCATCAATAGAGTCATTGGGCTCCACTTCAAGTGTTATGGTTAAGCCCTCGCGGGTTTTGACAAATATCTGCATAGCCGAGACAGATATTGTCATTGTGAGCATCATTACTATGACTAACAGTAATGATAAGGTTTTCTTTAAGGCTTTGTTCATTTGTTTTTCTCCTTTCGAAAACTATTTATTAGTTTTTATTTCAAGTTCATTGAATACACTTTCCACAGCTTTTTTTGCTGTAGCTTCAAAGTCGATTTTTTCGATAAACTCAATCGCCTCATTGATTTTTTCATCTTCTGCCTTGTATATCCGCAGAAGCATTGTTACGAGCCTTCTTGCTTTTGCTTCAACAGTAAAATACATATCGCAGGGTACTGTCATATAGGCTCTCATTATACCCATTGCTGCTATTTCAATTTCGTAGAAATCCTTCATCTCAAAATCGGGAAAGGTTTCCCTGAATTCTTCATACATTATATTCGTTTTTCTCTTAAGCACCTCGTCACTTGTTTTCGGCATTGAATAGCCTGCAAGGTAAAGGTTTCGCATATCCTCATTCATCTCTGCCATATAAAGCTGTAAGACCTCATTAGCTACGAGGATAAGTACTTTATTATCCGTAAGCTTTTTGGCAACAGAATCCGATGCAGAGGTAACTCCGTCGAGAAATTTCGTAACGAGCAGACTTAAGATTTCCTCTTTACTTGTAAACTCATAAAGGATCTTGCTTTTCGGCACTCCTGAAAGCTTTGCAATGTCAATAAACGTGGTACGCTCAAAGCCCTTCTGAATAAACAAAGCTGTTGCGGCTGTAAAAATTTTTCTGTGTAATTCTTTTGTTTCTGCTTCACTTCTTATATTTGCCAAATCACCATCTCCTGTCTCGTTTTACATCTCAAATTAAAACGCGGTTTGTTTTCGTTATTATATTAACACAAGCAATTAAATATGTCAATAGTATTTATTATACCTTTCTTTCGGTCCTTTAAGAATAAATTTATCCAAAATATAAAAAAAAACTGAATAACAGTCCCTTTTTGTAATGCTATTTGCTTCTTTATTAAGGCACAAGAAAACCAGCAGGACGGCAACCATCCTGCTGGTGTGATTTGTTTATCAAGTGGCTTCATCGTGGGGAGCCTCGCTTCCCACAATTTGTAACCTACTGTAAGTTACTATGACTTTTGAAAAGGTACAACCGTTTTTTTTGCTTTTTCCTGTATCTTACTGCTTACCACTGTATTCGCCGTGTTAATTGTTGTAATTGTAGTAAGATTTGTTTTACCCATCAAATTCTAAACCTGTTGTTCCAATCAAGCTCAGCGTTTTCTGTGCTGTTAGTTACAGAAACAATATTTTTCCAAGCATCATATGCTTATTTCACCTTAACGCTCTTTACCGCACTCCATGCGGAATATACATAGCCGCTGTCGGTCTTGATGTAGGTTCTGACCTTGAAATAGTAGGTCTTGCCGCTTGTAAGCTTTGTGATATCACAGCGTGTTGTGTCAGCCTTGAAGTTTGCATACTTCTTGAAGCCGCTGTCCTTGCTTGTTGAGTAATACACAGTGTAGCCTGTTTCACCGCTTACATTTGAGTGATAAACATATGCCTTACCCTTTGTGGAGGATGCAGTTACCTTTGTAAGCTCAGGTGTCTTTGTCTTTGTTGCGGTCTTGAGAAGTGCATAGGTGTCACTGTCATAAACCTTGCCTGCACTTGTTTTGCCGTAGGAAACAACTCTGAAGGTATACTTTGTGCCTGCATAGAGCTTGCTTACCGTAAATGAAGTACCCTCA
>JAZULG010000194.1:0-14122 GCA_045603005.1 Acutalibacteraceae bacterium | reverse complement strand
AAGATCTTCACCGATACCGCCAAGTGTTGTAAGAGCTGCTGTACCGCCACGAATCTTTTTAAGAGCAACACCTGCATCACCTTCAACTGCAGAACCGGCGATATCTATGATAGTACCGGGATGAACATCTTCGCCGATTCTTTCGTAGTATTCAACCTTACCGTTCTGTGTGATTGATGTAGCACAGTCAAAGTTGAAGTCAAATTCTTCGTCAGTGGGTACACCGAGTGTGAAGGGGTTGGTACCGAACATACCCTCAACGCCGAGTGTGGGAGCAACTGAAGGACGTGCATTTGTACCGGTCATACCGATGCAGCCTGCCTTTGTTGCCATTGTGGTGTAATAGCCTGCGATACCGTAGTGTGTTGAGTTACGAACCGTAACCATACCCATACCGTACTTCTTAGCCTTTTCGATAGCCATACTCATAGCCTTATAGCCGATAACCTGACCCATACCGTGGTGTCCGTCAACAACTGCTGTTGTTTCGGTTTCCTTAATGATTTCAAAATTGGTTGTGGGGAACTGGATACCTGCGTGGATACGGTCGATGTAAACGGGCTTAAAACGGTTACAGCCGTGTGATTCGATACCGCGTCTGTCAGATTCAAGAAGAACGTCGGTTACGATTTCAGCTTCGTCAGCGGGTACGCCGACACCGATGAAAGCGTCTTTGATAAAGTCGTGTGTTGTTTTCCAATCAAGGATCATTTTAGGCATTTTTGTTCACTCCTATAAAATATTTATAATTTATTATTACCATAAAACAGCTTTTTCAGGCTGATTTTATTCTTTTTCTTCCCAATTCATAGCGCGGGTAACCGCCTTTTTCCAACCTGCATATTTGACGTTTCTATCTTCAAGAGACATCTCGGGGGTGAAAATTCTGTCAATTTCACGGTTCTGCTGAATATCATCAAGGCTTTCCCATACACCGACTGCAAGACCTGCAAGATATGCGGCACCGAGGGCGGTGGTTTCAACAGTCTTGGGTCTGTCAACCTTTACCTGAGCCATATCAGCCTGAATCTGCATCATAATGTTACTTACGGATGCACCGCCGTCAACACGAAGCTCGGAAATATCAATACCTGAGTCATCCTTCATAGCCTCAAGAAGGTCGGTCATCTGATATGTGATGGATTCAAGCACTGCTCTTGCGATGTGCTTTCTGTTAACGCCTCTTGTAAGACCTACAATACAGCCTCTTGCATACATATCCCAATAGGGAGCGCCGAGACCCGTAAACGCGGGAACAAGGTAGCATCCGTTTGCATCGGGTACGCTTTCAGCAAGTTCGTCGCATCTCTTGGGGCTGTCTATAAGCTGAAGCTCATCACGAAGCCACTTGATTACTGAGCCCGCATTAAAGGCTGAGCCCTCTATAGAATAGGTCGTTTTTCCGCCAAGGCTCCAGGCAACACCCGTAAGAAGGTTATTCTTTGAGCTAACTCGCTTTTCACCTGTATTCATAAGCAGGAAGCAGCCTGTGCCGTAGGTATTTTTTGACATACCGGGGTCAAAGCAAGCCTGACCGAAAAGTGCTGAGGGCTGGTCACCGATTGCACCGCAGATGGGAACACCTTCAAGCTCCTCAAGTCCTATAAGTCCGCTTGCAACCCAACCGTATACCTTGCTTGAAGGTACAGGAGTGGGAAGTATGCCCATAGGAACGCCGAGTCTCTCACAGAGATATTCGTCCCACTGTAAATTATCAACATCAAAAAGCATTGTTCTTGATGCGTTGGAATAATCGGTCACGTGCACTCTGCCGCCGGTAAGATTCCAGATAAGCCATGTTTCAACAGTACCGAAAAGAAGCTGACCTGCATCGGCAAGAGCCTTTACACCCGGTACGTTATCAAGAATCCACCTGATTTTTGTTGCAGAGAAATAGGCATCAACAATAAGGCCTGTATGCTCTGTGATATAGTCGCAAAGTTCCTTATCCTTTTTGATTTCTTCACACATATCGGCTGTTCTTCTGCACTGCCATACGATTGCGTTATAAACCGGCTTACCCGTAGCTCTGTCCCACAGGATTGTGGTTTCACGCTGATTTGTAATACCGATACCCGCAATATCCTTTGCGGAGAAATCGCCTGAGCGCAGTACGGTAGTGATTGAATTGAGCTGACTGTAAAGAATATTCATTGGGTCATGCTCAACCCAGCCTGCCTTGGGATAAATCTGTTCAAATTCGTTTTGAGCCTTAGCAATAATATTGCCGTTTTTATCAAAAACGATTGAACGTGAACTGGTTGTACCCTGGTCAAGGGCGAGAACAAGCTTCTCTTTCATATTTTCTGTTTCCTCCTTCTTCAATGAGAAAATACCCATTAAATTTACTTATAATTGTACTTTAAATATCAGCTTTTGTCAACAAGATACACAGTTTTTTGCCCCTATGAAGCGATTTTTTTACAAATATTCAAAGCTTCTTTTTTTAAAAGAAAATATTCCCTCTGCACTTGACCAAAATGATTTTTTATTGTATTATATTATTTAGATTTGTTTAAATTTTCAGGAAAGGAATTATAAGGATGGAAAACGTTTTTTCCGGTGAAATTCTCAACATCACGCCTTTTAAAAAGGGCTTTGTTTTCGCTACGAGAAGCACCACCGCAGACGGCAGACTCAAGGCAAGCTTCTTCGGCTATGATGCGGTAAACGATAAATTCACACCCATTAAAAAATCCATTTTTTTAAAGATAAAATTCGGATATGAATATGAGGAAATAGCTCAGCAGCTCGGCGACTATGTTTCCTGCGATGTAGGCGTGCTCAGTGATAACAGAATTATGGCTATATTTCCCAACGGTGAGTATAACATTTTCAACACTGACGGTTCTCTCAACGTTGCTTCTCAGCTTACGTATCACGGTGCTCCCGTATGTGATATTGCAGTTGACGGAAGCCACGTATGGTGTGCAGTACCCAATGAAAATGCAATTATAAAGTACTCACCCCGTGACGGAAGAATTCTTCTTCGTGTAGGCGGCGGAGAAACTACCGCCTTTGACAGACCCTGTGCTGTTTCTCTGAGTGGCAGTAATCTTTACATCTGTAATCAGGGCTCAAGAAAAATCCGCTCTCTCAACATTCAGACGAACTCCGTAAGAGACTACCGTATTTTCAACGAAAAGGTGTATAAATACATCAATGTAATGGGCAAGGAATTCGTATGGCTCAAATCGGGTCTTTATATTCTTGATTAAAAAATTAACTCCGTGATTCGTAAAGAACCACGGAGTTTTTTACAATGTGAGGACTGACCTTCAGTCCTTTTTTATTTTACTTTTATACTCTGTACAGTACTGAAGGGTGAATATACATAGCCGCTGTCGGTTGTTTTATAGGTTCTGACCTTGAAGTAGTAGGTTTTACCTCTTGTGAGACCTGATGCGGTTGCATCGTTTTTATTGGCAGCGATGTTGGAAAGCTTCTTATACGAGCCGTCCTTTGAGGTGCTGTACCATACCTGGTAGCCTGTTTCACCGCTGACCTCCGACCAGGTTACCTTTACCTTACCCTTTGAGGTCGATGAAAGCTTTACTGTGGGAGTTTCGGTGCAGGTAGCAGTCTTTATAAGAGCGTACTTCGCACTGTCATAGGGCTTACCTGCGGCAGTTTCACCGTAAGCTACAACTCTGAAGGTATACTTTGTACCGTCATAAAGCTTTGAAACGGTGACGCTTGTTTTTTCAGTTGTAGCTGCAAGAACATAAGCCTTCTTTGAAGTACTGTAACGGTAAACCTTATAGCCCTTTGCTCCGTCAACAGGCTTCCACGAAAGCTTGATTGAGGACGTTGTTCTCGCAGTTGATTTAACCTCTGAGGTCACACCGGGAAGGATATGGAAGAATACCTTTTTCGTACCCTCGTAGTTACCGATAAGAGTTACCTTGACGGTATATCTGCCGATGCCGCTTCTGTTTGATGCAACGCTGAGCTTATAATCAACATTCTTTGTGAGCACATTACCCTCTTTATCCTTTACGGTTACCTTTGGTGTTCTGTTTTTGCCGTTATAAACGTATTTTTCTGTGGAAAGAGTAACGCTTGTTACTGCGGGATAGGTTTCTTTTTTAGTTTCGCCGCATTCACAGCTTGTAACCACACTGCCGTCCGTTTCGAAGGTTGCTTTTTCTGAAACGGTTGTAAAGCTGTGGTCCTTAGAGCCGTCGTCTATAAATTTGAAGTCATTCTCATCAGCATATTTATGTGCGGCAGAGCATTCACCCGCAGTGATGGTGAAGTTACCGTTTTTCTCAGTACCATCATCCCAATCAGTTTCATGATAAAAATATCCGAAAGCTCCGCCACCGATTTTAGTTACACTGTTGGGTATTTTTACACTTTCAAGTTTAAAACAATTTTCAAAAGCATTATTGCCGATAGACACCACGCCGTCTGAAATTATTACTTCAGTGAGACCCGTACCCGAAAAAGCTGCACTACCTATTACCTTTACATTTGCGGGAATTGTAATGCTTTTAAGCTTATAACATTCAAAGAATGCAACTCTTCCGATATATGTAACATTTTCAGGAATTACAACACTCTCAAGATCGCAAAAGCCAAAGGCTTCCTGACCTATTTCGGTGACGCTGTCAGGAATTGTTATTGAAGTAAGGCCGCAGCTATCAAATAAATAATCTTCAATTTTTTCGATACCGTCAGGCAAATTAACAGTTGAAAGCTTACTGCAGAAAGCAAAAGCCCAGGTTTCAAGATTTGTTACAGTATCAGGTATAACTATTTCAACGAGATTCTGGCTCCAATAAAAAGCCTTTGTGCCAATAGTTTCAACTGTATCGGGAACGCTGTAAGAAGTGCGCTCATTTCCCATAGGATATCTTATGAGCTTGGTTTTATCCTTATTGAATAACACTCCGTATTCATCGGTTGAATAATATGGGCTGTCCTCGTCAACAATGAAGCTCTCAAGATGATAGCAATGTAAAAATGAGCCCTCACCAACATCGTTAAGGCTTGCAGGAAGAGAAACGGTTTCCATATAGGAAACGTGGTCAAAAGCACTTGAATCGATAGACTCAACACCTTCACTGATTATTACGTTTACAATATCACGGTTCCATGAGAACGCTCTTTTTCCGATAGCCGTTACCGGATAGCCGCCGATTGAACCGGGAATAACAAGCTCACCTTCAGGCACTTCTTTTGCACCTGTGATTGTTGCTTCACCGTCGGTAACGGTGTAGTAGAGATTACCCTCCTGATATCTTTCCTCAGCTGCGCCTGCAGTAAAGCAGAGTGCTACAATAAGAAGTGATACCAAAGCCGTAAGGATAAATAACTTTTTGTATGTTTTTTTCATAAAAAACCTCCTTTATATATAAGGATAATTATATTATACTATAACCCACCCGAAAAATCAATGTTTCACGTTTAGTTAGCGGACAGCTTATAAAATTCACCTCCAATAAAACAACATACACATTTTTATCTCCGCAAAATAAAAAAGTGCGCCTACCGAAGCAAACGCACAAAAAACGCAAACTCCGATAGTCGCCAAACTAACTTTATGTGAAACCGGTATAACCACAACAACACAAGTGGAATTTGCATTTTTAACAAATCCTGTAGTGTTGTTATGACACAAAAGCATAAATCTATCCCATAAAAAGATAAATTTCTCCATTGTTTTCACATATTCAGTTAGTTTGGCATAATCAGTATATCACATATGTTCGACCGTTTTCAATAGTTTATGCATAAAAAAACAAAGCAGTTAAGCGATGAACTTAACTGCTTTATTTATTACTGTATGAGCGCTGCCGTTGTCTCTATAACATCGGTGGGAGTTGCGTCTGTAGGTGTTAAAATCGCGCCCGCAGGCATAAAATCCTTAAGAAGAGTGAAAAGCACGACAGCAGCAACAGAAATAACTATTGCAACGATAAACTTCTTCTTGCTCTTGTCAGCACCGGGTTCCTTTCTGGTGAGAAGGAAGAGGGGTACGAAAATAAAGAGAGCAACGATTGCGGCATAGAAGAACATACTTGTTGAAGGTACTTCCTTAGGCTCACCGTATTCAATAATGGTGAAGTTTGAGGAACGGATTGCAATATCACCGAGTGCGGGACCGATAATCATAGGAATAAGCACGAAGAATATCATTCTGATACCCTGGAAAAGACCAACCTTATCCTCGGGAATATAGTCACGGACAGATGCGTTGAGCTGAATCTGAAGAACTACATAACCGATAAGAGTAGGTGCAATACCTATAAGAACAACAACTATATTTGTTGATGTGGAAAGAACTGCAAGGCCTGCAACGAAGAGTACGATTGTGATGATGTATGCCGTAACCTTGCTTTTGCCTGATGCCTTAAGAAGAAGGATTATACCTGCAAGAAGACCTGCAACCGCAAGCACGGCAACGATGATTGTCTTAATATCAAAGACTGCGCCGGGAATTATAACACTGCCGAGATATACGAAAAGGTAAGGGAAGAAGACCTGAATAGCAATATTGTAAATACAGATTGCGGCAAGCGCAAGATAAAGCATTGCATTCTCTTTGACTACGGAAGGTCTGAAGCCGTAGAAAAGGTCGCTCCAATAGTTGGAGTTTGTCTTTTCGCCCTTGATTTCGGGGTCCTTAAGAGCAAACAAGCCGAATACACCGCTGGCTGAAACGATGATACCGAGAATAAGGAAGAACATCTTATAGGAAACAACATCTGCCTGACAGAGACTTCCGACACCCATAACTGCAAGCATTGCAACAAGACCGACAAAGAGAAGCACTGTTTCAACCTTGGGTCTTACAACCGGATTGGTAACGTCAGTTGTCCACGCATTGAAGGCGGAGTCATTACTCGTCGAGCCCATAAAGGTCATAACCATATCCATAATGATTACAGCCCATATTGTGTAAAGAAGGATATTTGCTTCACCTTCAAGACCGAAAAGAGCAGCAATATTACCCTTGGAAATAAAGCCGAAGGATGCGGTAATCAAGCCCCATACGATATATCCGACAGAGATGAAAACCTTACGCTTCTTCATCTTTTCACTGAGAGTACCCATTATGAAGGTTGTGGCAACGGCCGTGATTGCAGAAAGAGCAACCATACGGCTAACAGCGGTTGAAGGAGCCATAATGCCCCACTCACTGAGCTGTGCTTTTGACACGCCGTCATAAATCGAGTCGTAAAGGAAGGTATTGAAGTACATATTCTCAAGGTTCCATGCAATACCGCCCATGAAGCTGAAAACAATCAGATTCAGCCACGTTCTTTTGGTAAGTTTGTTTTCCATTTGAACTTCTCCTTATATTTAATATATTAAAAAGCCATCGCTCCACTATTATAGCAGAGCAATATGAATTTTTAAACACTTAAAGATACTTTTCTAAATTTTTATTCTTAATAATTTTTACCAGCATAATTCCGAGAGTGAAAAGGACACCGAGCTCACCAAGCGCTACACAGCCGCCCTGTATAAGAAAGGATGTGAAACGGAAGGGTCCCTCTATGAAAAATGCCTCTATTTCCGCACCGACTATAACTCCGTTGAAAAGAGCCGGCATTACAAGCGAAAGAAGCGGCAACCCTTTAAAGGTTATCCTCCTTAGAGCATACATAGATGACACTGCAAGAAAGCTTGCGAGAGTACCGAAGAGCATATCCATAGGAATTGCTCCGAGAGAAACTATGTTTGCAAGAAGACAGCCTACCGTAAGTCCCGGAATGGCAGAAGGGGTGAAAAGCGAAAGAACGCAAAGTGCTTCGGAAACTCTGAACTGCACAGCCATAGACGTGCTGCCGGGAAAAATCGCATTCTGCGAATAGGTAAGGGCAACGTAAAGCGCAGCTATAACCGCCGACGTTGCAAGACCTCGGTTTTTTCTGGAAATATTCATTTTTAAGCTCCTTTAGTTTTGTTTTAGGTCAGGAAGGTTTCGAACTGACCGTTTTTTCACAAAGAGGATTATACTACACAAAAAATAATAATTCAAGTGTTTAGACGCTTTTTACAGCATCTGCCACTCTTTCGGCGCAGCTTCGGCAAAGCTCCTCATCATCGCACTCAACCATAACCCTTATCACCGGCTCTGTACCTGATTCACGAAGGAGAAGCCTGCCTCTGCCCTCAAGAGCCGCTTCTGCTTCCTTCTGAGCAGAAAGTACCTTCTCACCGGTGAGCGCCGCCTTTTTATCGCTGACCCTTACGTTTATAAGAGCCTGCGGATACTTTATAAAGGGAGCAGCAAGCTGAGACAGAGTTTTCTTTTCCGAAAGCATTACCTCCATCATCTTTATGGCAGTGAGAAGTCCGTCACCCGTAGAGGCATACCTTGAGAAAATTATGTGTCCCGACTGCTCTCCGCCGATGATGCAATTGTTTTTGACCATATATTCATTGACATATTTATCACCTACCGCGGTTTTTGCATAATCTATACCTAATTTATCAAAAGCCTTGAAAAGTCCGTAGTTGGACATTACGGTAGTAACCACAGTATTATTTTCAAGCTCACCTCTTTTTTTCAGGTAAGCACCGTAAATATAAAGAATGGCATCACCGTCAACCACATTACCCTTTTCGTCAACGCAAAGGCATCTGTCAGCATCACCGTCAAAAGCAAAGCCTGCATCAAGCCCCTTTTCTTTCACAAGCTCCTGAAGCTTTTCAATATGAGTTGAGCCGACATCTTTGTTTATGTTCGTGCCGTCGGGCTCTGCACCTATAAGATAGGTCTTTGCTCCGAGTGCATCAAAAACAGACTTCGCAAGATTCCACGAGCTGCCGTTTGCGCAATCGAGTCCTATACGCTTACCCTTGAAGGAATACATCCCGAGAGAAATGAGATATCCTATATAACGGTTTCTGCCCGCTACGTGGTCAATGCTTTTGCCTATGTCAGCTCCCACTGCATAGGGAAGCTCTTCATCGGAGTCAATATACTTTTCGATGAGATCTATGAGCTCATCCTCCATTTTTTCACCCTTGGAGTTTATAAGCTTGATCCCGTTATCGTAATAGGGATTATGACTTGCAGATATCATTACACCGCAATCGAAATCCTCTGTTCTTGCTACGTAAGCTACACAGGGAGTGGTAGTAACGTGAAGCAGATATGCATCCGCACCCGATGAGACTATTGCACCTGCAAGCACATATTCAAGCATATAGCTTGAAAGTCTCGTATCCTTACCGATGACTATTCTCGCCTTTTCTGACCTGTTTTCTCTTTTTGCCTTCTCGCTGAAATACCAGCCGAGAAACCTGCCGATTTTGTATGCGTGGTCAGCGGTGAGTGTTACATTCACTTCACCTCTGAAGCCGTCGGTACCGAAATATTTACCCATAAATTACTCCTTAATCACAATATTTTCTGCCGATTTATATATACTGTCGGCAGGGATTTCTCCCCTTACCGAGGAAAGAGGATATATATTTGTGTTTCTGCCTATTACAGTGCCGGGGTTAAGTACACTGTTACAGCCGACCTCGACAAAGTCCCCTAAAATCGCACCGAACTTTTTGAGTCCCGTCTCCAGCCTTTCGTCGCCGGACCGGAGCACAACCAAGCTCTTATCGCTCTTTACATTTGATGTTACCGAGCCTGCGCCCATATGTGACTTATAGCCTAATATACTGTCCCCTACGTAGTTGTAGTGCGGTACCTGCACACCGTCAAAAAGGATTGCGTTTTTTATTTCCGTTGAGTTGCCCACAACACAGCCCTTGCCGATAAGCGCCGAGCCTCTGATAAAAGCACAGTGACGAACCTGTGTGTTTTCACCTATAATGCAGGGTGCACCTATATGAGCCGTGGGTGCAACCGTTGCGGTTTTGTGTATCCAGACGTTTTCTGCAGGAGAAATATACTCCTCAGAGGGTAGTCTTTTTCCCATATCAAGTATGAACTCTTTTATTGAAGAAAGTGCCTGCCAAGGATAGGTACAGCGGGATAGAAACTCACCCGCAAGTGATTTTTCAAGAGTAAGGAGTTCTTTCGTTTCAAGCATAGCTTAACCTCTCTGTATAATACTTATATAAAATACTACTCCGGATAAAGCAGATTTATTCGGAGCAGTTTTCAGATTATTTGCAATTTTTTATGATAGGCAGGGTTTTTTCGGCAACAATCACAGGGTCGTATTCCATCATCATATGACCGCCCTTTTCACACTCGTAAACCGTTGCGTTTTCACCGAGAGCGTCAATAATCCTCTGAAGATTTTCCGCCGAGGCTACTCTGTCCTCTTTTGCCGTTATCACAACCGCAGGAACACTGAGAGCGGATACAGCTTCAAAATCCGTACCTCTTGTGTGGGATGTCATAACAACAATACCTGCACCTGTACCTGCTACCGACATAGGAGCAGTAATGCGGCTGAGGTCATATCCTTTTGCATACTCGGCATCACTGAAGCTCATTTCAACAAGGCTTCTTACAACAGAAGGAAGCCTAAGCACTATCTTGAGTATTAAATTATATATGCTCTGCATAAACGAGGAGGCCATCAGAGTGCTTACTATACCGCCGGCCTCTTTTGATGTCTGCGGAGCAAAAAGCACAAGACCCGTAAAGACTTCAGGATGGTCAACGGCAAGATTGAGAGCTATACCGCCACCCATTGAATGTCCGCCGATTATCCATTTTCCGCCAAGCTTCTCAACGAGTGAATATATGACGTCCTCACGTGAAAGCTTGGAGGTTTCTTTTGTTTCTCTTGATGAATATCCGAAGTTCGGTACGTCAACTGTGACAACGTAATAGCCTGCCTTACGGTATTCCTCCGCTATACCTTCAAGGGAAGCGGTTGAAAGGCAAAAGCCGTGGATAAGCATAATCTGATTTTCAGGCTCACCTTCCGGGCAATATTCTCTGTAGTGTAAAATGTAATCACCAACAGTATAAAAATTACTGTTTTCATAAGGCTTTTCATTTTCTGCGGCAAAAGCCGTGACGCTTAATGTAAAAGCCATAACAACTGCAAGTAATAAAGCCAATGCTTTTTTCATAATAATCTTCCTTTCGTTTTCCTTTTGTAATATTATAATAAAAACAACGCATCAATTCAATAGGAATAGGGAAATAAAAAAAGAAAAACTCCCGCAGATAACTGCAGGAGCTTATATTGCAACTAAATTACTGCATTGCTGCAGCATCAGCAGCGGGAGCTGCGAGGAATGACTGGTTAATAAGAAGAACACAAGCAACAGCCATACCGAGACACGCACCGATCATTACTGAGTTAACAATCTTACGTGCGCCTTCTGCGTCACCTGCAGCGATTGCCTTGTTGTATGATCTGTATGTATAGAGAACATAAAGAATACCTACAATAATGGTAATGAGAGCAATACCCTTAAATGCAAAGGTGAGAGCGATAACAAGAGCAGCAATGAAAGCTCTGAATTTTAATATTTCGCCCTTTGAGCCCTTCTTACCTGCCTTAGCAGCCTTCTTGGCTTCCTTGAGAGCCTTCTTCTGAGCCTTTACATCAACAACCTCGGGACCAACGGGTGCAACAGGAGCTGCAGCATAAACGGGAGCAGCAGGTGCAACGGGAGCTGCGGGAGCAACAGGAGCAGCAGGTGCAGCAGGTGCAGCAGGTGCTTCGGGAGCTGCGGGTGCAGCGTCAACCTTCTGGCCGCAGATGAAACAAATATCTGAGTTATCTTCGATTACATTTCCACAAAACTTACAAGTCATAAAAATAGTCCTCCTTAAAACTTTGCTTAGATTATAACACTAAAAAAATATATTTACAAGAGTTTACGCAAATAAATTCTGCGTTTTTTTAAAAATTTCCCGTTTTTTTTCATTTTTTCATACATTATGATGATTTTTTCAATATTTTTCCGCTCATTTTACTTTTTCCCTCAGTCAAAAATATGATAAGGAGCTGAGCTATATGCAAAAAGTAAAATCCTTTATATTCGGCACTGCGGCAGGCCTTCTCAATTCACTTTTCGGTGCAGGCGGTGCCGTAATAATTATCCCATATCTCAGGAGCAGAGGTCTTTCTCAGAAGGAGGCTCAGGCATCAGCCTTGCCCGTACTTATTTCTATGAGTGCCGTTTCGGTAATCTATTATCTCAGCAAGGATTACTTTTCCCTTTCTGACGGTCTTTATTTTATCCCCTTCGGCTTTATCGGTGCCCTGAGCGGAAGTCTCCTTGTCGGAAAGTTCTCCGAGCGATTTCTTACCGTCGCTTTTTCTCTTTTCCTTCTCTATTCGGGAATCAGAATGCTTATGAGGTGATGCCTTATTATTAAAATTATTCTTGCAGCCTTTTTTTCGGGTATGCTCAGTGCTATGGGCTTCGGCTCGGGTACTCTGCTTATTATATTTCTCACTGCCTTTATGTCCTACGGTCAGCTGAAGGCTCAGGGAGTAAATCTGCTGTTTTTTATCCCCTGCGCTGCGGTTGCACTGATTTTTCTTTCGGGAAAGGGACTCGTAAAAAAAGAAAATACTCTGACACTCTCTGCAGGTGGAGCGGCAGGTGTAGCGGCAGGTCAGCTTTTCCTTACGGGAATTCCGACGGATTTTATGCCGAAGCTTTTCGGTGTCTTTCTCATTTTTCTTTCCCTCAGACAACTTATCAGCTTAAAAAAACGGCGTACCGATTAAGTACGCCGTTAATTTATTTTCTTGATGCCATAAAGCCCTCGAGGATAACAACTGCAGAAACTGCATCTACAACTGCCTTGCGCTTCTTACCTCTGACGTTGTTGTCACTGAGAGTACGGTGCGCCCAGACGGTTGTGAGTCTTTCGTCATACATAACGGTTTTTATACCCGTTGTCTCTTCAAGCTTTCTCGCAAGCTCCGTACACTTTTCGGCACGGAAGCCTTCAGAGCCGTCCATATTACGGGGAAGTCCCACAACTATAAGCTCTGCACCGAGCCTTTCTGCGTGAGAGGCAACCGCCGAAATTACCTTCGGCTCATAACCTTCGTTTATTACTCCTACGGGTGAAGCGAGAATCTCCAATCTGTCACAGACAGCAAGGCCCGTTCTTGCATCACCGTAATCAACTGCAAGTATTACCATTATACACCCTGCTGACTTTCAATCTGTTCTATCGAGGTATCGACCTGTGCGGAAACATCTGAGAAGCTTCTCGTTTCAAGGTCCTCGTGAATTATATCGAATACATATTTGAAGATTGTCTTCGCGGGGTTGCTTGTACCTGTGTGAAGGTCGGCACGATAATCGTAGCCGTACCATACGGAAGCAACATAGTAGGGAGTACCGCCGCAGTACCACTTGTCGCAGTTATCTGAGGTTGTACCTGTCTTTGCGAAGGTCTGGAGTCTTCTGTCGTTCTTATCGTAAATCTGTGAGCCGTATGCAGTACCTGAGGACTGTGTTACAGCACTTGTGAGCATTGAAAGCATCGTTGATGCGGTTTCCTTCTTGATTGACTGCTGAGGAATCTCATTGGTTCTGTCAAGAACGATGTTTCCGTTTCTGTCGGTTACCTTGTAGTAGCTGTATGCCTCATAGTAGCGTCCGCCGTTACCGAAGGTTGCAAAGGCTGCTGCCATTTCAAGTGTTGTAACACCGGTGGTGGTACCGCCAACGGCAAGGGGGCTGAGGTCTCTGTCACCTGACGGAGGAGGTGCATCAACAAGATTGATGTGGAACTTATCATTACAGTATCTTATCGATGTCTTGACACCGAGCATACCGTTAAGAATTCTCGCAGGTACGGTATTGAGCGAACGGACAAGAGCATTTTCAACAGTAACATACTTGCCTGAGCCGTGGTCACCGTTGAAGTTTCTCGGCCATTCCTTACCGTTGACCACTATGGCCTTTTCAAGTACCGTTGAGTTTGCGGTTACAAGACCGAGGTCAACTGCAGGTGCATAAACCGATAAAGGCTTGATTGATGAGCCCGGCTGACGCTTCGCTCTGTCATCTGTAGCTCTGTTGTAGCTCCTGTTTTCGGTCTTTTCACCGGTACCGCCGACAAGAGCAACTATTCTGCCCTGATAATCCATAATTGTCATTGACGACTGAGGAAGCTCTCCTCTTTCATCGTAATTTGACTTCGGGAAGCCTGAACGGTTAAGGTAAACCTCCTCAAGTGCCTCCTGAATTTCAAGGTCAACTG
>JAZULG010000193.1:0-3145 GCA_045603005.1 Acutalibacteraceae bacterium | reverse complement strand
CCTCTCGTACCGATACCGCCACCGAGTCTTGAAAGAGAGGTACCCTGACCTGCAAGTCTCGGAAGCTGATATTTCAGCTGAGCGAGCTCAACCTGAAGCTAAGTCGGATCGTAGCCATGTCGTTCTGTGAGCCAAGGAGTTGCCTTAATTAATTGTCTTCCTAAGACCGCTTGGCCCTCCGACTTCCTCTCGTACCGATACCGCCACCGAGTCTTGAAAGAGAGGTACCCTGACCTGCAAGTCTCGGAAGCTGATATTTCAGCTGAGCGAGCTCAACCTGAAGCTTGCCTTCACTTGTTCTTGCTCTCATCGCAAAGATGTCAAGAATAAGCATTGTACGGTCAATAACACGTACTTTAGTCAGGGTTTCGAGGTTTCTCTGCTGAGAGGGTGAAAGCTCACTGTCAAAAATAAGAAGGTCAACATCGTTACCCTGACAAAAGGCAATAATCTCCGCAAGCTTACCCACGCCCACGAAGGTTGCCTTTTCGGGAGCTTCTTTTTTCTGTATTACCTTGCCGACAACCTCAGCGCCCGCAGTATGGGCAAGCTCCTCAAGCTCGTCAATAGATACCTCGGCATCAAATTCGCCCGTATCCACACTGACAAGCAAGGCTTTTTCAGTTTTTATATCGTTTTCATACATAAAAATGCTCCCCTGTAGACTGATTATAAAACAATAAGTTTCTTTTCACAATTTGTAAGATTGATATAGCCTTCCTCTGTTACGTATGCCATATCTTCTATTCTTACACCGAATTCGTTTGGTATATATATGCCCGGCTCAACGGTAACAATATGTCCCGGAGTAAGAATATCCGCAGATGAGGGATTAAGCGTAGGCTTTTCGTGAATTTCAACGCCTACCCCATGACCGAGGCCGTGACCGAAGTATTCGCCGTAGCCTGCCTGCTTTATAATATCTCTCGACACCGCATCAACATCCTTGCAGGCAATACCCGGTCTTATTTTTTCAAGGCCTGCCTCTTGTGCCTTAAGTACGGTTTCATAAACTGCTGCCTGCTTTGATGAAACCTCACCGAAGGCAACGGTTCTTGTCATATCCGAATGATAGAAATCAACAACGGCTCCGTAGTCCATTGTGATGAAGTCTCCCCTCTCGATCTTTTTATCCGAGGGTACTCCGTGAGGAAGTGAGCTGTTTTTTCCGCTGACGGCAATGGTCTCAAAGGAAAGGGCGTCCGCACCGTTTCTGAGCATAAAATATTCAAGCTCAAGGGCAATTTCCTTTTCGGTTTTACCTTCATCAATGAAGCTTAGGATATGGTCAAAAGCCCTTTCGGATATGCGCTGAGCTTTGATAATCTTATCCGCCTGCTCACGGCTTTTTATCACGCGGATTTCATCTATCGCCTTATCGAGACTTCCGTCACAGCTGACAAAAACAGACGGAAACAATGCCTTGATTTCATTGTAGCGCGAAACAGTAATCCTTGTGCTTTCAAGCTTAAGCTCATTTATTTCAAGGCGGTCAATCAGCGACACAAGATCAGCCTGCATTGATTTAAGAAGCAAAATCTCATCACAGCACTTTATTTTATTCTGTGCCGCCTCGAAATATCTGCTGTCGGTAAGAAAATAAGATTTATTCTTTGAAACAACAAGATAACCGTTTGATGAATGGAAGGAGGTAAAATAGGAAACATTCTCCTCACTCATTATAAGAGCGGCAGAATTTGTTTCGGAAAATTGTTCTTTGAGTTTTTCAAGCATAATATACACCGACTTTGAAATAATATAAATGACAAAAATCGCCCGAAAAAACTGCGGGCGATTTTAGTTTGATTACTTAAATTTGCGCTTACGAGCAGCTTCAGACTTCTTCTTTCTTGCTACTGAGGGCTTTTCATAATGTTCTCTTTTACGAACTTCCTGAATAATGCCATCGCGTGAAGTCTGTCTCTTGAAACGTCTAAGAGCACTGTCGAGTGACTCGTTCTCTTTTACTTTTACCTGACTCATTTATATTTCCCTCCCTTACCTGTTAGCAGGGGTATATTTCCATTCAAGGATACGCAAATTATTATACATTAAGATTTTTCTCTTGTCAATAGAATTTTTTTAATATTCTGCCCTCTTTTTATGTTTTTTGAGCTGATAACATTATTTTACAACAACATTAACAAGTCTTCCCTTAACGTAAAGCTCTTTGATTACAGTTTTTCCTGCAATTTCCTCAGCAATCTTTTCGTCTGCCTTTGCAGCAGCAATAGCATCCTCGGAGCTGATGTCTGTGGCAACGTTAAGCTTTGCTCTTACCTTACCGTTAATCTGAACAACGATTTCAATCGTATCGTCAACACACTTTGCCTCGTCAAATGAGGGCCACTCGGTTACTGCAAGTAAGCCGTCGCCGAATACTGCCTCGTTGATTTCCTCTGTAACATGAGGAGCAAAGGGATTGACAAGGAGAAGAAGTGCCTTGAGCTCTGCTTTATTGATTGCACCCTTATTGTAAACTGCATTGAGAAGTGTCATAAGAGCCGCAATTGCAGTGTTATATTTGAGCGCCTCGATATCCTCGCTTACCTTCTTGATTGTCTTGTGGAATGAGGATGAAAGCTCTGCTGAGAATTCATCACCGTCAGTGAGAATTTCCTGAAGATTCCATATACGGTCAACAAATCTCTTACAGCCCTTAACTGAGCTTTCTGACCAGGGAGCAGCCTGCTCATAGTCGCCCATAAAGAGTACATAAGTACGAAGAACGTCTGCACCGAAAGCATCAACAACCTCGTTGGGGTCAATAACATTACCGCGTGACTTACTCATCTTAACACCGTCAGGACCGAGGATAAGGCCCTGAGCAGTACGCTTTGCATAGGGCTCTTCGCAGGGAACTGCACCGATATCGTAAAGGAACTTATGCCAGAAGCGTGAATATATAAGGTGACGTGTTACGTGCTCCATACCGCCGTTGTACCAGTCAACGGGCATCCAGTATTTAAGCTTTTCCATATTAGCAAGCTCATTATCGTTATGAGGATCGATATAACGAAGGAAGTACCATGATGAGCCTGCCCACTGAGGCATTGTATCAGTTTCTCTCTTTGCTGCACCGCCGCACTTGGGACAGCTGCAGTTTACGAAGGAATCAATCTTTGCAAGGGGGCTTTCACCGTCC
>JAZULG010000192.1:0-5086 GCA_045603005.1 Acutalibacteraceae bacterium | reverse complement strand
TCTGACGGTGCGGATATCGGATAAATTATCCATTTATCACATCTCCTGACATAAAAGTATTGCAATTTGAGTTTTTTATCTGTATAATTATATCACATATTATAAACGAGGTGAAGTATAATGTCAATTCTTGTTACCGGCGGAGCAGGATATATCGGCTCCCACACCTGTATAGAGCTTCTCAATGCAGGCTATGAAATCGTAGTTGTGGATAATTTCTATAACAGTAAGAGAGAATCCCTTAACAGAATCGCTGAGCTCAGCGGTAAGCAGTTTGCATTCTATGAATGCGATATCCGCGATGCTGAGGGTATGGATAAAATCTTCAAGAATGAGAAAATTGATGCAGTTATTCATTTTGCAGGTCTCAAGGCAGTCGGCGAATCCTGCCAGAAGCCCGTTGAGTACTATGATAACAACATCGGCGGCACTCTTACTCTCTGCGATGTTATGAGAAAGAACGGCTGTAAGAAAATCGTTTTCTCATCCTCCGCAACAGTATACGGCAGCAACAACGTTTCCCCTCTTAAGGAAACAATGCAGACCGGCGGCACAACAAACCCCTACGGCACAACAAAATATATGATTGAAATCATCCTCTCCGACCTTTTCAAGTCCGACGAGGAATGGGCAATCACTCTTCTCAGATATTTCAATCCCATCGGTGCACATAAGAGCGGCAGAATCGGTGAGGATCCCAACGGTATTCCCAACAACCTTATGCCCTTCATCACTCAGGTTGCTATCGGCAAGCGTGAATGCCTCTCCGTATTCGGTGATGACTATGACACACCCGACGGCACCGGCGTAAGAGACTATATCCATGTTGTTGACCTTGCACTCGGCCACATTAAGGCCCTCGAAAAGGTACTCGGCGGCACAGGACTTGATATTTACAACCTCGGCACAGGTACAGGCTACAGTGTTCTTGACGTTGTCAAGGCATTTGAGAAGGCAAGCGGCGTTAAGGTCAATTACAAAATTGTTGACCGCCGTCCCGGTGATATTGCTACCTGCTACTCAGACCCCTCCAAGGCTCTTGAGGAGCTCGGCTGGAAGGCTGAAAGAGGCATCGAGGAAATGTGCGAAGACTCATGGAGATGGCAGAGCCAGAATCCTAACGGCTATTGATAAAAAGGACGCCGAAGCGTCCTTTTTAAATTCGCAATTCGCAATTCGCAATCGTGGGTTACGTGGGCGGCAGGAGTCAGATACTACCCGCCGAGAAGAATTTGCTATAACCTTCCTCCCTGAGGAAGGTGGCAGCCGAAAGGCTGACGGAAGGAGTTTTGCGACCTCTGCTTTTTTGCTTTGCTTCAGGCAAAATCTACTCCCCGTTGGGTTTGCGCAATTCTCAATTCGCAATTCGCAATTCTCAATGCGCAATCGCGGGGCACAGCTCGGTATGAGTAAGGCTATTCCCGCCCCTTGAAGCAAGCATACAAAAACAAAAGCGGCTTGGATTTTTCCGGGCCGTTTTTTCATTGGGGAATTAACAGCCTGCCTTGGCGGGGGTAACCTTGTTTTTCCGAAACTGTTATACGCGAATGCGCATCGGGAATCGTGCATCGCGCATTGACAACACTCTTTTGTAGTGCTATAATTTTAAGAAATACATAAGGAGGAATACTATGAAGAAGCTTATCAGTATTTTATGTATATTTGTGCTTTGCGTGACATGCCTTGCAGGCTGCGCAGAGGGAAGCAAAAGGGCAAGAGCCGAGAGGTGGAATACCCTTGCCGAAAACGGTGTTACCGAGGAGCTTGCCACCATGTACGCTTATCTTAACTACATCTGCAATTGGGATGACAGCCGTATGCAGACAAGTGAGGGACCTGTCTATTCTGACCCTTATACTGTCAGCTTCAACATAGTCAACGAGGGAGCGCCCTTCTATTATGCCTATGAGGAGGGCTATTTCGAATCTCTTACGGAAAAGATAAACGCCCTCGGCGAGGAGTACAGTACTGTTGCAGCCAACGTTGAAGGTGCAAGGGTGCTTTCGGAAAAGGCATTTACAGCTCTTGCGAACGGTGAATACACCTTCTCTGAGCAGGAGGGTAAATATACCCTTGATAACAGTGAAGAAATAAAGAGCGAATACAACACTCTTTATTCGGAATACAGCGGCTGGCGTGACAGCCAGTCCTTATAAAAAATCAGGAGGAAGAAAATAATGAGTAAGGTAAAAAACGAAGCAAAAATTAAAAATCCTATTATTGCTGCAGTAAGAGAACAGCTCGAGCACAGAGCAACATGGCTTTGGCTTCTCTGTGATGAGGCTGAAAAAAGAGGTCTTGACCCCAGAGATTTCGGCTCAGCGGCAGTCAAGCGTTGCGGGCTTATGCAGGGACAGAACCTTGTTTACAAGGGAAAGACTGCTTCCCTCAAGGGTCTTAAGAAAACTCTTTTCACTCTTCCCGCCCAGTTGGTTTTTGAAATGGATATCAAAAACTGCACAGACGATGAGCTTGAGATACATTTCCATTACTGCCCTCTTGTAAAGGCTTGGCAGAAGGCAGGCTGTACCGATGAGCAGATTGCTATGCTCTGTGATATTGCTATGTGCGGAGACAGGGGTATCGGTGAGCGCTACTACGCAGAGCTTGACCTTCCCAAGACAATAGCAAACGGAGACGACATCTGTCATCTCAGATACCATAAGAAATAAGGGACTAGGGACTAGGGATTAGGGACTAGGGATCAGACCGATTATCCCTTATCCGTCAAAATACAGGTAAGGAAAGGAGTACTGAGATGATATCTGTAATCATAGCCGCCTCAAGAGAGGGCGAATATATCGAGGAAGCTATCCGCTCGGTGCTTTCTCAGCTTTCCTATGAGGATGAAATAATAGTTACCGATGAAAATCCGGGCGGTGCGTCAGGAAGAGCAGCAAAAAGGCTTGCCGCCGAGGACGGACGTGTCATTTATGCCGAGGGTAAGGTCGGCAAGACCGAAAATATAATTAACGGCATCAGGCATTCAAAGGGTGACAGAATTTTTATCTGTGCAGAGAATGATGTCTGGCTGCCCGATAAGGTGAAAAGGGTCAATGAGGCATTTGACGAGGGCGCAGACCTTGTTATGCATAACGCATACATTACCGATGAGGTGCTGAATATAAAGGAGTATTCCTATTTCAGCAGGTACCGCTGCAGCAGGGGACTTATCTCAAACCTTGCGGAAAATACCTTCTACGGTCCGCTTATGGCATTTGACAGAAAAATGCTCAAATACGTTATGCCCGTACCTAAGCACATTCCCGAGTACGATTGCTGGATAGGCATTATCTGCCGCCTTTTCGGTACTGTACGGCTCGTGGATCTGCCGCTGAGCTATCACCGTCAGCTTCGGGAAAGGGAAAGACCCGACAGAAAGACTCTGAATAACAACCGCAGATATCTGCTTACAAAATTATACAAACGATTTTTCTTCAGAAGATAAAAGGGACTGTCGATAAAGTCACAAGAACAACGATGCTGAAAAATGTTGAAAGCATGCTCTTGAAAATATTTACATAAAAACAATCTGAAAAGCCGTCGGGACATTGAATCCCGACGGCTTTTGCATCGTTGTTGTATTTTTATTTCTTAAAGCCGTTGATTATTCTCTTGAAGCCGCCTTTTTTGCCGTTGCAAAGGTCGAGGATACCGTCAACGCTTTCCTGAGAAAGGATGCCGCCCGTAAAGCCGCTGAAGGAGCGAAGGGGCATATCCTTGATTGATTCGGTAATCATATCGGGATTTTCTGCGGTGAGTGCAACAACCTTTGCACCGTTTGTGAGAAGTCCGTAAAGAGCCTTACCGAAGGGGCTGACTGCAACCTGACTAATGGAGCAGTTGATTGTAAGCTCACCCTTCCTGTATTCATCGTTGCAGGGAAGCTCTCTTGCGAGTACTGCCTCGAACTGCTCGTCGGGGATATATGTTGTGTTGACAAGGTCATAGTAAGCGGGAGCTGATTCACTGTAGTCAGGTACCTGAATGTCAGCTTTTGCAGTCTTGACCGTTACCTCACCCTCGAGACGGATATCTCTTGAGGAAGCACCGACCTTTATAGCGTACTTGCCGCTTTCTGCGTGCCAGTCACAGATGTTTACGTTGTAATAGCTGAAGGCTCTTTCGTCAAGCTCGATTTCAACCTTAGCGCTCTCGCCTGCCTTGAGGAATACCTTTTTGAAGCCCTTGAGCTCTTTTTCTGCCTTGAAAATTTTGCTTTCGGGAGAAGCAACGTAAACCTGAGCAACCTCAGCGCCGTCAACCTCACCGATATTCTTAAGCTTGAAGGTAACGGTGAGCTTTTCGCCCTCCTTAACCGTCTTCTTTGAAAGCTTGAGATCACTGTATTCGAACTTGGTGTATGAAAGTCCGTGACCGAAGGGATATGCAACTGCCTTCTTTGCGGTGTCGAAATAGCGGTAGCCGACAAAGATGCTTTCACGGTATTCTACAGTACGGGGACCCATGGGGAAGTACTGAGCTGAAAGAGCATCCTCGTTGATGAGGGGGAAGGTCTCTGCAAGCTTACCCGAGGGGTTAGCCTTACCGAAGATAAGGTCGTAGCAAGCCTCGCCGCCCGCCTGACCTGCAAGGTACATATTAAGAATAGCCTTTGCCTTGCTGTCCCATGGCTTCATCTGTACGGGTGAGCCGCAGGAGAGTACAACAATGATGTTGGGATTTACTCTTGAAAGTGCATCGATAAGGAATGCGTGTGAGGAAGGCATCTTGATGTGCTTACGGTCGAAGCCTTCACTTTCAAAGGCGTCTGTGAGACCTGCAAACACGATAACCGCATCTCTCATTTTAGCAGCCTGACAAGCCTCCTCAATGAGCTTCGGACTGAAGCCGTCACCCTTGAGTGAATAGCCGTCTGCATAGGTTACTGCCTTGCCGCTCTGCTTAAGAGCATCAAGGAAGGAAACTGTTTTCCATGCATTGATGTGGCTCGAGCCTGCGCCCTGATAACGGAGCTTCTTTGCAAGAGCACCGATAACTGCAACGCTGTCTGTCTTCTTAAGAGGAAGAATAGCTCCATCATTCTTCATAAGAACAGCAGATTTAACGGCTGCTTCCTTTGCGA
>JAZULG010000191.1:0-5538 GCA_045603005.1 Acutalibacteraceae bacterium | reverse complement strand
TCCGTCAGACTTATGTCTGACACCTTTTCGCTCCGCAAACGGGCACACCCTTGTCACTTCGTGACACTCCCTCTAACAGAGGGAATTACCTAAAGGGGACGGCATGTTGGCTCCCTCTTTAGGGGGAGCTGTCACGAAGTGACTGAGGGGGCAAATCTTTCAATCCTTCAGGGTGCTTTTCTTTTTATCTCTTGACAACATCCCTTTAAAGTTATAAAATATACCATAGAAAATTATACCCGAAAGGAAATAACACAATGAAAGCAATTATCACAGTTATCGGTAAGGACACAACAGGCATCATCGCCGCAGTTTGCACCCTTCTTGCCGAAAGAAAAATAAACATTCTCGATATCAGCCAGACCGTTATGGACGGCTTTTTCACCATGACAATGCTCGTTGACCTGACTGAGAGCACCGTAGCCTTTGCAGATGTAAGCGATGCACTTGCAAAGAAGGGCGAGGAAATGGGTCTTGTTATCCGTATTCAGAGAGAAGATATCTTTGATAAAATGCACAGAATCTAAGGGGGAAAGAATATGCACAGCCAGAAAGAAATTCTTTCCACAATAAATATGATTGACCATCAGCATCTTGACGTGAGAACCATCACAATGGGCATTTCACTTCTTGATTGCTGCAGCGATGACGTACAGGTTACCGCTGACAAAATCTATAACAAAATCACCACCCTCGCAAAGGATCTCGTCAAGGTAGGCGAGGATATCGAAAAGGAGTTCGGTATTCCTATTGTCAATAAGCGTATTTCCGTAACACCCATCGGTATTGTTGCGGCGGCATGTAAGCAGAGTGATTATACACCTATTGCAGTTGCACTTGATAAGGCAGCTAAAACAGTGGGCGTTAACTTTATCGGCGGCTTTTCCGCTCTCGTACATAAGGGTATGACAAAGGGCGACATCAACCTTATAAATTCAATACCCTCAGCTCTTGCTTCAACCGAAAGAGTATGCTCAAGCGTATCTGTTGCAAGCACCAAGGCCGGTATAAATATGGATGCGGTTGCTCTTATGGGCAGAATTATCAAAAAGACCGCAGATCTCACCGCTGATAATGGTGGCTTCGGCTGTGCAAAGCTTGTTGTCTTTGCAAATCCCGTTGAGGATAATCCCTTTATGGCAGGTGCCTTCCACGGTGTAAGTGAGGCTGAATGTGTAATCAATGTCGGCGTAAGCGGACCGGGCGTTGTTCATCACGCACTCAAAAAGTGTAAGGGGCAGCCCTTTGATGTTGTTGCCGAAACAATAAAGAAGACTGCCTTCAAAATCACCCGTATGGGTCAGCTCGTTGCCTCCGAGGCTTCGCAGAGATTGGGCGTACCTTCAGGTATAGTTGACCTTTCTCTTGCTCCCACGCCTGAAAAGGGAGACAGCGTTGCAAGAATTCTTGAGGAAATGGGTCTGGAGGTCTGCGGTACTCACGGTACAACTGCCGCACTTGCACTTCTCAACGATGCAGTCAAAAAGGGCGGCGTAATGGCAAGTAATCACGTCGGCGGACTTTCAGGCGCATTTATTCCCGTCAGTGAGGATGAGGGTATGATTGAAGCGGCTCTGAGAAACGCCCTTACCCTTGATAAATTAGAGGCTATGACCTGCGTATGCTCTGTAGGTCTTGATATGATTGCCGTACCCGGTGATACATCAGCCGAAACACTTTCAGCAATTATTGCGGACGAAGCAGCTATCGGTGTTGTTAACACAAAGACAACCGCAGTAAGAATTATCCCTGCAGTAGGCAAGGGCGTAGGTGAAATTATCGAATTCGGCGGACTTTTAGGCTCAGCTCCCGTTATGCCCGTACATGAATTCTCAAGTGCAGACTTTATCGCCCGCGGCGGCAGAATTCCCGCACCTATGCATTC
The DNA here is from genome assembly GCA_045603005.1 of Acutalibacteraceae bacterium. Lineage (GTDB taxonomy): Bacteria > Bacillota > Clostridia > Oscillospirales > Acutalibacteraceae > UBA6857. The sequence continues at coordinate 3,653 of JAZULG010000191.1, read as the reverse complement.
TCTTAAGAACTGATGCCAAAGGCATCAGAATGCAAAATGCAGAATTGCGCCTGAGGTGGGCATTAAGTGATAACACCTGCCCGCCACAGTAATAACTTGTCTCTCTTGAAAGGAGGGTCAAGAATAGCCTTCCTCTTCAGGGGAAGGTGTCAGCCGAAAGGCTGACGGAAGGGGCATCCCTAAAACCACCTTAACAAAAAGAAGTGACCAAAATGAAAATCATAGATATCATAAAAGCAGAAAAGCCGACCCTTTCCTTCGAGGTTTTTCCGCCAAAAAATACGGATAATATGCTTTCCGTTAAAATTGCAACAGAAAAAATTGCGGTACTCTGCCCTGATTTTATGTCCGTAACCTACGGCGCAGGGGGAGGTACGTCTGAATTCACCGCTGAAATTGCACGTAACCTTCAGGATAAATACGATGTACCCGTACTCGCTCACCTGAGCTGTGTTTCCTCCACCAAGGAGGAAATTCACCGTCAGCTTGACCTTCTCAGGGAGAAGGGGATAGAAAACATACTTGCCCTCAGAGGTGATATACCCGAGGGTATGAGCAAGGAGCACCTTGACTATCATTATGCGAGTGAGCTGACAAGCGAAATTAAGGAATACGGCGGCTTTTGCATCGGCGGTGCCTGTTATCCTGAGGTGCATCCCGAAAGCGAAAACTCAATCGAGGATATGAAGCACCTTAAGGAAAAGGTTGATGCGGGCTGTGAATTTCTGACCACCCAGATGTTTTTTGACAATAATCTTTTATATAACTTTATCTACAGAGCAAGAAAAGCGGGTATTGATGTCCCTATAGTTGCAGGTATTATGCCCGTAACAAACCCGAAATCAATAAAAAGAATCTGTGCCATTTCCGGTACGGCTCTGCCTCAGCGCTTTATCAGAATAGTTGACCGTTACGGTGACAGCCCCGAGGCTATGAAGCAGGCGGGTATTGCCTATGCAACGGAGCAGATAATTGACCTTTACGCCAACGGTGTAAGAGCGGTACACGTTTATTCAATGAATAAGCCTGATATAGCTCAGAGGATACTTGAAAATATCAGCGCAATTATCAGATGAATGCGCAATGCACAATTCGCAAAGTGCAATCGCGGGACGGATGGCGGTAAACGCTAAATACTACCCGCCGGATATATATTGTAAGGAACGGTCTTGATCGTTTCGTGTCCGCATAAAAACATCAGGGGCATTATTGCCCCTTATTTGATTTGAGGGATAATATGATAACCTTTCTTACCGAAAATGTCGCAAAAATCGGTACCGATAAAAAAATGGCGTGCCGCTTTATGGGCTGTAAAAGCACGGTACTTAGTGAGCCTCTTGCAGAGGTTTATGAGGAATGCCTTGAAGTCTATATGAATACCGCAGATCTCAAGGCGGTTGTCAGAGAATCCTCGGTTTCCTTTCAGGGAGAGGATGAAACAGTATTTGACTTCGGTACTGTTAAAAGCTCATCGCTGCGAAAAAACCTTGAAGGGTGCAGTAAGGCTTATATTTTTGCCGCAACGGCAGGTGCAGAAATTGACAGAACAATGAAGCGGCTTTCTCTCATATCCGAGGCTGATGCTATGGTCTACAGCTGTATCGCCTCCTCGGGTATCGAATGCTGGTGTGACTATATCAACGCCGAAATGGCAAAGGAGCATACCCTGAAGCCGCGCTTCAGCCCCGGCTACGGCGGAGTTTCTCTTGAGATACAGAGAAATATCTTTGATTTTCTCGATGTACAGAGAAAAATCGGCGTAAGCCTTACGGAAAGTCTTATGATGGTACCCGTTAAGTCGGTTACAGCTATTGTCGGCATAGCCGGGGCACCTATTGGGTGTCTGAGCAGTAAGTAGTAAGAGTGAAACATCCTTCGTACGTTTCAAAAGGAGAAAACCATGAACATCAGAGAATTACTCAACAAACAAAGAATATACTTTGACGGCGGTATGGGTACTCTTTTGCAGAAAAAGGGACTCAAGGCAGGTGAAAAGCCTGAAATGTGGAACATCTCTCATGCCGAGGATATTACAGAAATACACCTTGCTTATCTTAATGCGGGCAGTAATGTTATAACCACAAACACCTTCGGTGCAAGCTGTCTTAAATTCACAAATCTTGAAGAAATTATTTCTTCTGCAATAAATAATGCCCGTAAAGCCATTGAGCTTTTTGAGGGTGAAAAGGACGACCGCTTTGTTGCCTTTGATATGGGGCCTACGGGTAAAATGCTCGAGCCTATGGGGGATTTGCCTTTTGAAAAGGCGGTTGAAATTTTTGCTGAAAATGTTCGTCTTGCGGTAAAATACGGAGCCGACCTTATTATCATCGAAACGATGAACGATTCCTACGAAACCAAGGCGGCAGTGCTTGCGGCAAAGGAAAACAGTGACCTTCCCATATTCGTTACAAACGTATTCGACGAAAAGGGCAAGCTTATGACGGGTGCGGACAGTAAGGCAATGATTGCAATGCTCGAGGGACTCGGTGTTGACGCCATCGGTATGAATTGCTCTCTCGGTCCGAAGCAGATGCTTCCCCGGGTTGCCGAGTATATGAAATATTCGTCCCTTCCCGTTATCGTAAACCCAAACGCGGGACTTCCCAGAAGTGAAAACGGAGAGACCGTATTTGACGTCAATGCCGAAGAGTACGGCGAAATAATGAAGGAAATTGCTCTTCTCGGCGCTTGTGTACTCGGCGGCTGCTGCGGTACAACTCCCGAATATATAGAAAAGACAGTAAAAGCAACAAAAGACCTTCCCTTCGTACCCAATGAAAAGAAGAATTATACCCTCGTTTCATCATATACTCACGCCGTTGAAATCGGGGATGAGCCTATACTTATCGGTGAAAGAATAAATCCCACGGGCAAAAAGCGCTTCAAGGAGGCTTTGCGCGAAGGGGATATACAGTACATTTTAGGTGAAGGTATCACTCAGCAGGAAAAGGGCGTACATATCCTTGATGTCAATGTAGGTCTTCCCGAAATTGATGAGGATGAAATGCTTGTTAGCTGCGTGAAGGCTATTCAGGAAATCATCGACCTACCCTTGCAGATTGACACTGTAAAAATATCCGCTATGGAAAAGGCTATGCGTATTTACAACGGCAAGCCTATGATAAACTCAGTCAACGGCAAAAAGGAGAGTATGAATGCGGTACTGCCTCTTGTCAAGAAGTACGGCGGTGTTGTTATTGCCCTCACCATTGACGAAAACGGCATACCTGAAACCGCCGAGGGCAGATGTGCCGTTGCTCAAAAAATTATAAAGGAATGCGAAAAATACGGCATTGACAAAAAGGATATCATCGTAGACCCTCTTGCAATGGCGGTTTCCTCCGATGAAAGAAGCGGCAGAGTGACTCTCGATTCAGTTGCGCTCATCAGGGAAAAGCTCGGTGTAAAAACGAGCCTTGGCGTGTCAAATATCTCCTTCGGACTTCCCGACAGAGCATCAGTCAATGCGTTTTTTCTTGCTATGGCATTCGAAAAGGGTCTTAACTGTGCGATTATGAACCCCAACAGTGCCGAAATGATGCAGAGCTTCTATACCTACAGAGCCCTCAAGGGTTATGATAAGGGCTGTGTTGATTATATTGATTTTGCTTCAAAAATCAGGGTCAGCACGGGCGAATCAGCGACAGTCA
>JAZULG010000190.1:0-45737 GCA_045603005.1 Acutalibacteraceae bacterium | reverse complement strand
ACAGAATTCCTGCATGGTACTGTGCTGACTGCGGTGAGATTACAGTAAGCAAGGGTGAGCCTACAGAATGCTGCAAGTGCGGCAGCAAGAATATTGCTCAGGATCCCGATACACTTGATACATGGTTCTCATCGGCTCTCTGGCCCTTCTCAACACTCGGTTGGCCCGAAAAGACCCCCGAGCTTATGCACTATTATCCCACAAGCACCCTTGTAACAGGCTATGATATTATCTTCTTCTGGGTTGCAAGAATGATTTTCTCCGCTTGTGAGCAGATGGGCAAGGTACCCTTTGATACAGTATTTATCCACGGTATCGTACGTGATGAATTAGGCAGAAAGATGTCTAAGTCTCTGGGTAACGGTATTGACCCGCTTCTTGTTATCGATAAGTACGGCGCTGACGCGCTCCGCTTTACCCTTGCAACAGGTAACAGCCCCGGAAACGATATGAGATATTCCGATAAGAAGGTTGAGGCATCCAGAAACTTCGCAAACAAGATCTGGAATGCAGCCCGCTTCATTCTTATGAATCTTGATGAAAATGAACCCGCACCTCATATCCCCGCTGAGCTTGCTCTTGAGGACAAGTGGATTCTTTCACAGTTCAACTCACTTGCCAAGGAAGTTACCGATAACCTCGATAAGTTTGAGCTCGGTATTGCAGTACAGAAGCTTTACGATTTCATCTGGGATCTTTTCTGCGACTGGTTCATTGAGCTTGCAAAGATAAGACTTCAGAAGGGCGGCGACGAGGCGAAGACCGCAAAGGCAGTACTCGTTTACGTTATGAGTGAAACTCTTAAGCTCCTTCACCCCTTTATGCCCTTCATCACAGAGGAAATCTGGCAGACTCTTCCTCACGACGGTGAGACAATTATGAAGTCCGCATGGCCCGTATTCAGTGATGCATTTGTATTTACTGAGGACGAAAAGAAGATGGATATCATTATGGATGCTATCCGTGCAGTGCGTAACAGAAGAGCAGAAATGAACGTACCTCCCTCAAGAAAGGCACACGTTTATATTGCAACTGAAAAGAAGGACATCTTCGAAACTGCAGTTGTATTTATGCAGAAGCTTGCAAGTGCTTCCGATGTTACAGTCGGTGAATCCTTCAATATTGAGGGTAGTGTAAGCATCGTTACCGCTGACGCAAAGATTTATATTCCCATGGGTGACCTTGTTGACTTCGAAGCTGAAAGAAAGCGTCTTCTCAAGGAAAAGGAGACAGCAGAAAAGAAGCTCGCACAGATTAACGGAAAGCTTAATAACCCCGGCTTCCTTGCAAAGGCACCCGAAGCAGTTATCGAGGGTCAGAAGGCTGATGCAGAAAAGCTCACAGAAAAAATCAAGATGATTGACGAAAGTCTCGCATCACTTCAGTAAAAACATAAAGGACAGAGAACGGTTCTCTGTCCTTTTTTGAAACCATCAAGTAACAAATTGTCAAAAAGAGCTGTTTTTGTTGACAATTTTGTTTCATAGTAATATAATTTAATGTAATATAAAACACAAAAGGAGAGAAAAATATGAGCTTTTGTCAATATTGCGGAGAAAATAATCCTGATAATTCCAAATTCTGTTTCCGTTGCGGTAAGCCCTTGAGTGTTGCTGCACCTGTAAGTCAGCCTGAGGGACCTGAACAGAATTATTATAATGATAATGCTGCTCAGATGGGACAGGTGCCCTATGAGGAGCCTGCTTATCAGCCTCCCGCTGCAGAGCAGATGAATACTTACTATGAAGAGCCTTCCTATCAGAATCAGATGCCCGAGCAGATGAATGTCCCTTACGGTGAGTCTTCATATCAGCCAATGTCTGCAGAAGGCAACGGTGCATATAATATACCGGGATATCAGCCTGTCAAGGCTAAGAAAAACAAGACACCCATAATTGCTACATGCGCTATAATTGCTATAATTATCATCACCGCAGCAGTGCTTATTCTCACACATACGATATGTATCTTCCACGAGTTCAGTTCAGCTACCTGCGAAAAGGCCTCTACCTGCAATTACTGCGATAAGGTTGACGAGGAAGCACTCGGTCACGATTGGAAGGATGCTACCTGTACTGAGGCTAAGATCTGCGCACGATGTGCAGAAACTGAGGGTGAAGCACTCGGTCACAGCTGGCAGGGCGGAAGCTGTACCGAGCCTGAAAGATGCAGCAGATGCAATGCGGAAGGTGACCGTCTGCTTGAGCATAGCGGCGAATGGGAGACCGATTACGTGGCTACTCTTGTTGATACGGGCAGCGAAACACTTGTATGTGTCGCCTGCGGTGCAGAGCTTGATACACGTGAAACTGCTAAAAAGGACCCTCAGGTCAAGAGTGATTCCTTCAATTTCGGACACGAGGAATTTGTTGAATGGCTTGAAGAGACCTTAAATGTCAGTGTTGACTACGATTATATCGCTGAAGACGGCTTCATCAGCTATGATATCTGGACAGATAGTGAAAATGTCGGCTTTACAATGTTTGAGGTTGATTCAGCCGGCGAAGTAACGTCAATTATCATTTATTTTGATGACAGCTCATTAGCAGGTGCACTTGCAATACTCATTGCTTCTGAAATTGATCCTAATTTTGCTCAGGACGATGCGATAGAAGCTTTCGATGTATACAATCTGGAATCCTTCAGTGATTCAGGTATGACTGTTATCTACACATCAACCGAGGGCGGATACGTATATGCTGCTCTTACACCTGACGGCTCAGCTTCAGCAAGTCTGTGATAAAAGTGAGCCTTGTCCCGACGGATTAATAAATCTTCGTCAAAGGGACCGTACCGATTCTGAATAACAAATAAAGGGCTTCTGCGGAGTAAATTCCGTAAGAAACCCTTTATTTTTGTCTGTAATCAGAAGATTTATTTCCTGAGTGTTTTTATAAGCTTAAAGGTCACCGCCGCAACAGTACCTGCAACAGCAATCTTTTTCACTGTGCTTACCGCCTGGTCAACGGATGAGGGTGAGTGAGTAAAGATAAATTCCTTGAGGGGAGCGGATGGCGAAAAATCACAAAGCTCGCCCATTGTTACTGTGTATGTTTCAAAGTTTTTTACGTCTTTTTCATCAAGCACAAAGATTCTGACACCTCTGTTTTTGCCGGGTCCGTAGGTATTGAAGCCTGCGCCCTGAGTATATCCGAGGGTAACGCTGTTGAGCTTGCGGCTGAAGGAATTAATATGGTCATGTCCGACGTAGAGAGCGAAGATATCATCGTGCTTTATAATTTCCTCAAATTCACCGTTGTTTATTTCCGGCGAGGCGGGATTTTCCTTCATAAATTCGCCCTTTGCAGGGCTCTCGAGCAGGTAATATCCCTTTCTCGAGCGGAATCCCTCAACAGCACCTCTTGTATAGAAGGGTACCTTTTTGATTATGTCATAAAACTCGGGACAGGGGATATGCTGAAAGATCATAGCAGGCAGATATCCGTTTTTTTCACGTGCATCGGAAAGCCATTGTATTCTTTCCTTTTTAAGCGGCTCATAAGCTCCGTCGGGAGCCTTCTTGCCCGTGTCGATAAGATAAAGAGCGAGAATATCCTTTTCGCCATCGCTGCTTTTTATGCGTACGGCGTAAGTACCCTCATCGAAGCGGTCACTGTCATCGGGGATGACACAGTTTCCGTGCTTTCCGTAAAATATAAGCTGGTCTTTTTTGCTTACCTTACAGTCATCGTCATGATTTCCGAAGGTAAAAACAAAGGGAATATCTCTTTTTACGAGAGGTTCAAGAAAAGAATCAATGCAAGTCTCAGCTTTTTTTGTAGCATCGGTCTTATAGCAGGGTGAATATCCCTGAATCTGATCACCCGTGAAAACCACGAGGTCAGGCTTTTCCTTTTCGAGCGCAAGGTCTATAAGCTTTACCGTGTCAGGATTTAAGGGAATATCCTCCTGAACATCGGCAATCTGCATTATTTTGAATTTTGAGTTGTTGAATTTAAGATTCATAAATAAATATCTCCTAAAACTAATTAAAAACAGTATATACCCTTTTTAAATTTTGGTCAACGATGTAACGGCAGATTTATTGAAAACATATAATAAAGCATAATACTATAAAGGAGAGGAAGCGGATGCATTACACATATATAAAGTTTGAGAATCAGACCTACGGCGAAAAGGCGGTAAGTCTGCTTGCCAAAAGCGGCATAAAAGCAAATCTTCGGCGAAACCCTAATCCGAATCACAAGCAGGGCTGCAACTTTGCACTGTTTGTCAATGGCAATGTCTGGGAGGCCTACGATATAATCACTAAAAACCACGTAAAAAACTTAGGCGTAGAAAGCTACCGTGAGAGATTATGATATATCTTGATAATGCGGCTACCACATTTCCGAAGCCACAGAGCGTACTCAAGGCTGTGAGCGGTGCGATGAGTCTTTACGGAGCAAATCCGGGCAGAGGGGGACATTCTATGGCTCTTAAAGCAGGTCGGAAGGTGTTTGAAACCAGAAGCATCCTTGCACAGATGTTTTCCTGCGACAGTGACAGAGTGATCTTCTGTGATAACTGCACCACGGCTTTGAATACTGCAATAAGAGGAAGCCTTAAAAAGGGCGATCACGTGATAATTTCTTCACTCGAGCATAATTCAGTGCTTCGGCCCGTACACGCTATGAAAAATGAGGGCCTTATAAGCTACGACGTATTTTATGTTGAGCCGCTGAATAACGATAAGACTCTCGAAAACCTTAAGCTGCTGATAAAGAAAAACACTGCGGCGGTAGTATGTACTGCCGTTTCAAACGTATTCGGTACGGTACTGCCGATAGATGAAATCGGATCCATGCTGCGAAAACGCGGAATAAAATTCATAGTTGATGCGGCTCAGGCGGCGGGAAGCCATAGGCTTGATATGAAAAATCAGAGCATAGATGTTCTCTGCCTTCCCGGGCATAAGGGGCTTATGGGACCGATGGGTACGGGCGTACTTCTGCTTTCGGAAGGAATTGAGCTTCAGCCGTTTAAATACGGAGGTACGGGAAGCGGATCTATGAGCGCTGAGCAACCGATGTTTTACCCTGACCGACTCGAAAGCGGTACTGTTAATCTGCCGGGAATAGCGGGGCTTAAGGCAGGTGCGGATTTTGTAAGAAAGGCAGGGTTTGAAAGCATTTTGCGCAGAGAGTCTGAGCTCATAAGGCTTCTCAGAGAGGATCTGTCAGTTATACGCGGATTGACGGTCTATGATTATATGCAGTGGAATGCTGATACAAATCTTTTATCCTTCAACATAGACGGATATCACAGTGAGCAGGTTGCAGAGCTTGCTGACCGATGGGGGATAGCTCTCAGAGCAGGCTACCATTGCTCATACCTTGCCCACAACAGCTACGGTACGGAAAAAACAGGTACAGTAAGAGTGAGTGCAGGTCCCTTCAACACAAAAAAAGATATAAAAATTTTATCTTTTTACCTGAATAAAATTGCATTAAGAAAAATTATGTGATACAATACAATGAGAGAGTATTAAATCAGATGATTATTAAATATTATTCTGTTAAATGCGGAGGATTATATGACAGCGGCTATTGAAAAGTTCTTTGGCACTGTATGGTCGTTTATCGGCTCAATTGAGTGGTACGATATTGCGGATATAGTGCTTGTAACCTTCATTATTTATTTTTGCATAAAGCTTGTAAGACAGACAAGGGCGTTCCATCTTGTAAAGGGTATTGTTTTGTTGGCAATAGCCTTCTTTGTGGTGTCTGCGCTTAATATGTCTACGGCAAGCTATCTTTTCAGCCGTATTTTTTCAGATATCGTCATAGTTCTTCTGCTTTTGTTCCAGCCTGAAATAAGGCAGATTGTTGAAAGCGTGGGCAGAGGTGACCTCAAGCGTTATCTCAAGCTTCTTGTCAGGTCAAAGGATGAAGCAAACGACGAAATACAGAACAGTATCTCCAACATCTCAAAGGCAGTTGCCAATATGAGCGATAAAAAGATAGGTGCGCTCATTGTTATTGAGGGTACAGTTCTCCTTGAGGATATTGTAGCCTCAGGCTCAAGAGTCGATTCGGCGGTCAGTGTACCCGTTATAGAGAATATTTTTTTCCCGAAGGCACCGCTTCACGACGGCGCAATGGTTATAAGAGAAAACAGAATACACTCTGCCGGATGTATCCTTCCTCTTACTCAGTCTGAGCTCAGCATTGATCTTGGCACAAGACACAGAGCAGGCGTAGGTATGAGCGAAAACAGTGATGCCATGATTATCATCGTTTCCGAGGAGACGGGTAAAATTTCCGTTGCCCAGAGCGGTGAGCTTATAAGAGGAATATCCCTCGGTGAGCTTCTTTCCGCGCTTACGGATTTCCTTATTGCGGATGAAGGCGAAAAGAGTAAAAGCAGGAAAATACTTCGGAGGAAGAAATGATGAAAAAGGGAAAGAAAAGTCTTTCGGAAAAGCTGATATACAATAACAAATTTGTTATGTTTCTTTCCGTTTCTCTGGCTATAATAATCTGGGTAACGGTAAAAATTAACTACAGCACCGATATAACAAGAGTAGTCAGTGATGTAAGAATAAGCCTCAACACCACCGTGTCGGAGGAAACGGGATATAAGTATTTTGCCGATGAGGAGCAGCTTTACGTTGATGTTGAAATATCCGGTAAGGCGTACGATATAAATTCCAATGTCATCAGCAAGGATGATATTATTGTCACCGCTTCCGAGATTTATGTTGATTCTGCAGGCTACAAGATGCTTTCGCTCAATGCGAGAATTGAGGGCGGCAACGGCTCTGCACAGATAGTTTCGGTAAATCCCTCAAACCTTATGGTTTATTATGACAGAGAGGTAACGGATACCTTCAACGTTGAGCCGCAGATTACCAATGCTCCGGAGACTCTCGTGAATGAGGATTATATTTTCAGCGGACTTATTGCTTCAAAGAAAACCGTTGAGATTACAGGCCCCGAGACCGTACTTTCTCAGCTTGAAAAGGTATATTTTATCGCAACTGCCGACTCTTCAGTACTTCCGTTTACCGAAAATACGGCACTTAAGGCTACTGTGAAATATGAATTCAGCGGTACATCTGATGCGTATTATATCAGCTGTCCCGAGCTTGAGAAGGATACACCTAAGGTAACGGTTGTAGTTAAGGCACAGAAAACTATACCTACAGCAATAAAATATGTAAACCAGCCGTCAGCCTACACTGCCTCAGATGATAATATTACCATCGATCCGAAGGAGGTAAGAATCCTCGGAAGTACGGGAAACAATGAGAGTCGCTACCTTGTCGAAACCGTAGATTTCAGAACTCTTTCAAATAAGAAAAACGTTCTTGAATTTACCTGTGACGAGGCACAGAGCTCTGATAAGCTCATTGATGAAATTGAAAAGTTCACCGTTACGATTGATTTTTCTCATCTGAGCAGTAAGAAAATTGACCCGAAGCAGTGTACTGTTATTTATGTTGACGAGGATGAAGCATATGAATATACTGTTGATTTCACGGGCTTTGATAATGATGAAATTGTTCTCATAGGTCCGAGGGACAGCCTTTCAATGATTTCTGCTGAGGATATACAGATCGAAATCAATGCGGATGTTCTTAATCAGGCGAGAAGCGGCAGTCAGATTGTTGAGATATCCAATATATCAATACAGAATGAGCAGAAAAACGATTGCTGGATTTACGGCAGCTATACCGCAACTCTTACGGCAACACCCAAAGAAGCAACTGAATAAGAAAACAAAACGGATGGCACACGCCATCCGTTTCATGTTATCTGAATGCTTCCATATTTTCAGTAAGAAGCCTTTTTCTCACAATGGTATATGCGGGACTTCCGTCTGCTCTTTTCTGAATCTCGTCTGCAAGGAGGGAAGGATTGATATTTGTGGTGCTTCCTGCAGGGAGAGTGATGCTCAGCTTGACTCTGTTTTCTAGAGATCCCAGCTTGTAGCTTTTTATGAATTCGATGAGGTTTATATCCTTCATAACCTTATGACGTCCCTTTTTGCCCAATTTCTGAACGATAAGCTCATCTTCTGAGAGCATTTCTTCTATAAGGCCGAGAAGCTTGTCTGTTTTATTTTCGCAATTGAAGAAAATATCAAACTCACCGAATGCAATTTCCTTCGGGTCATTAAAGGGGTTTTCAACGCTTACTATTTCAATTCCCGGGGGCATTGAGCCGACGAGCATATTGAAAATTTCCTCATTTGTGCTGTCTCCCTCAATTCTGATATCCATACTCTCATAAAGACTTTCCATACCGAGGGATAATGGGAGAGCGAAGGTGAGATAGGGGTGAGGATTAAAGCCTTCGGTATACCATAAGGGTATTTTGGCACGTCTTACGGCACGTGTCATAGCACGCATAAGGTCGAGATGTGACACATATCGGCTCATACCCATTTTCTTAAACCATACTCTGACACATCGCATCACATTCACCTCCGTTTATCATATTACTTCCGCAGCCTGCACACTTTATACGGCAGTGTGGAGTTGTTTTACTTTCATAAGCCTTTTTGCTTTCACTTATAAGGAACTGTTTTCTGATACCGTAATCAAGATGATCCCAGGGTAGAACTTCCTCGTAATCACGCTTTCTGCTTGTGTAGAAGAGGGGATCTATGCCGCAATCAGAGAAGCACTCGAGCCACGTTTCAAAGCGGAAGCTGTCATCCCATGAGTCAAACTTACAGCCCTTCTTCCATGCTGCCTCGATAACGTCGCAAAGCTTTCTGTCACCTCTTGCCATAACGCCCTCAAGGAAGCTGATATTTACCTTGTGATAGCTGACACTTATTTTCTTTGTTTTAACGCTTGAAAGAAGGTGATTCTGCTTGCTTATAAGCTCGTCTATTGTGTCCTGAGCCTCCCACTGGAAGGGTGTAAAGGGCTTAGGTACAAAGGAAGCGACACTGATGCTTACCTGAACGCCCTTGCCCTTGGGCTTGTCGGGATTATTATAAAATTCGTTTACAACCTTCTGTGCAAGGTCTGCTATGCCTGCAACGTCATCATAGGTTTCTGTGGGAAGACCGAGCATAAAATAAAGCTTAACGGCAGTCCAACCGCCTTGGAAGGATTTTCTTGCGGTTGAAAGCACCTCTTCCTCGGTGACGTTTTTATTTATGGCATCACGCAGTCTCTGAGTGCCCGCCTCGGGAGCAAAGGTAAGACCGCTGCGACGTACCTTGCTGAGATAACCCATAAGCTTATCCGAAAAGTTATCCACACGAAGAGAGGGGAGTGCTATGTTGACCTTTTCTTTTTCGGTCCACTCCAAAAGCTTTTCCATAAGCTCTTCAAGGTGAGTGTAGTCGCTTGTTGAAAGTGAGGAAAGAGAAATTTCATCGTAACCCGTACTGTGGCAGAGCTTCTGACACTGAGCGTTGATTGTGTCGGCACTCTTTTCTCTTATGGGTCTGTATATAAAGCCCGCCTGACAGAAGCGGCAGCCTCTTATACAGCCACGCAGAATTTCGTGTACGACTCTGTCGTGTACCACTTCTACGAAGGGTACTATAAACTTTTCGGGGTAGTGTACCTTGTCAAGGTCTGCAACAACTCTCTTTGTCACCTTTTCGGGAGCGGTCTCCTTAGGTGTGACAGCCTTTACAGTACCGTCCTCATTGTAGCCTATATCATAAAGTGAGGGTACATATATACCTTTTATCTGTGCGGCTCTTCTGAGAAACTCCTGCTTTGATGCTCCTTCTTTTTTACAGGCAATAAGAAGGTCAAAAAGCTCATTTGAAACCTCTTCACCGTCACCGAGAGAGAATATATCAAAGAAATCAGCCATAGGCTCAGGGTTACATACGCAGGGTCCGCCGCCGACAATAATGGGAGTAAGCCCTGTTCTGTCCTTTGCTTTTATGGGGATGCCTGCAAGGTCAAGCATATTGAGCACATTTGTGTAGCAGAGCTCATATTGAAGTGTGAAGCCGATAAGGTCAAAATCAGTGAGGGGGTCACCGCTTTCAAGTGCATAAAGAGGGATATTATTCTCTCTCATAGCTTTTTCCATATCGTGCCAGGGTGCAAAAACTCTTTCGCACCAGACATCGTCTCTCTCGTTTGCGGCAGAATAGAGAATCTTTATGCCGAGGTGAGACATACCGATTTCATAGCTGTCGGGGAAGCAGAAGGCATAGCGTAAATCCACCTTGCTTTTATCCTTCACAACGCTGTTGAGCTCGCCGCCGGTGTATCTTCCGGGCTTTTGCACAAGCGGGAGAATTTTTTCAACTTCTTTACTTATCATTTATTTTTCGACCTCTCTTTTGAATGTCAGAATTGCAATATATACAGTAACAACAGTAAGACTGATGTTAAAGCCTGAAAAAATGGTATAAAAAAGCCAGAAAGCGGCACTGAGTAATGCAAAGCTTACGGAAAGAAAGCGTAAAAGTCTTTCTGCTTTTTCTTCTGCGGTAACAACTGTAAGAAAATAATAAAGTGCTCTGCCGGCATCGAGATTTATGTTCGGCAGTGAGTTTGTAAGAGCTACAAGAAGATTCACTGCGGAAATCAGGTAAAATGCTCTGCTTTTACATATCAGACCCAAAAAAGAAAAAAGTAAAACACCGAGCAAATTAAAACCTATTCCTCCGAGGGAAACGGCGATTTCCTTTTTAACGGACAGAGATGAGTGTGCAGGTCTGTCAATACAGATACCAAAGGCGGAAAGTGTCACCGATAATGGCGTGCATCCGTAAAGCAGGAGTAAAAAGATGTGTCCGCTTTCGTGGAGAAATGAGGCGCTTAGTGCAGTGAGAACTATTTCTTCATCGCAAAAACAAAGCATAAGAGTGACAGTCGCCGCAAAGGAAAAATTCAGCCTTACACGGAATTTTCCTGTCTCAGCTATCATTTCCGAGTGCCCACAGAGGATTGAGTCTTATTCCGTCACGGCGTACCTCAAAATGCAGATGCGGTCCTGTAGACCATCCGGTTGAGCCGACCTTTGCGACGGTTTCCCCGCGGTTTATGATCATATTTTCCTCAACAAGAATTTCACTGCAGTGGCAGTAAAAGGTTACGAAGCCGTCACTGTGAGTGATAAAGACAAACTTTCCGGCACGGGAATCCTCGCCGACTCTCGTTACCCTTCCGTTCAGTGCGGCCCTTATCGGTGTACCCTTGTCTGCCGCAATGTCAAGACCCGTATGAAAACTCCATTCGCCCGTGATCGGGTGGGTACGGTAGCCGAAGTATGAGGTATACCGCCCGTTTTTTATAGGATTCAGCATAGGGACAGTTGTAACGAAGGGGGCAAAGCTTGTGTTTTCCTCAGCCTTGTAAAGCTTCACCTCTTTGCTGTCAGCACCTGATACAGTACGTATGCAGGCGCAGAAGGTAACAACCATACACAATGCGAAGGAAAAAATGCGGATATATACAGATGTTTTTCTTCTTTTCATACTTATCACCTGTTGATTTGTATGAAAGAAGAGCCCCATTTATGCATTAATATATATTATAGCATATATATTTCAGTTGTCAAAGAAATTTACGTCTTTTTACATTATTTGTTGACTTATGATGCCGCAGGTGGTATTATTTACTAAGCAAAATACAAAATTCAACAATAAATTATAATCGGAGGAATGTAGATGTTTTCAGATTTCAAAAACGACAAATTTATGTATCTGATTATCCTTGCTGTTATCGTTTTTGTCTGCGCTCAGGCTCTTTTTTTTATGAAAAAGGCGTGGACAAGAGGTAAGGAGCTCGGTATATCAACGGATAAGCTCAAGAATGCAGTTACATCAAGTGCAATCTTCTCTTTTGCACCCGCAATCGGTATTGCAATCACCGTTATTTCTCTTTCAGTAGCACTCGGCTATGTGCTTCCCTGGATAAGACTTACGGTTATCGGTGCGATTCAGTATGAAACAACGGCGGCGATCGGTGCTTTGCAGGCTGCAACGGGCGATCCGAGCGCAAACATTGCCATGGAGGTCACAGATCCTCAGCTCTTCACAGAAATCACATGGGTTATGACTCTCGGAAGTATGCTTCCGCTCATTCTTATTCCTATCGTTCTCAAGAAAATTCAGAAGGGCGTTTCCAATGTTGCATCCAAAAACTCAAAGTGGATGGATACTATGACTGCTGCAGCTTTTATAGGTCTTATTGCTGCTTTTATAGCTAAAGGCCTTGCAGGTATGGGCTCAAAAGACGAGCCTAAGATAGGCGATGGCGCAGGCGTGCTTTCCCTTGTTGCACTTGTGTTTTCAACGGGCTTTATGATTTTCTTTACACTCTTAAACAAAAAGCTCAAGAAAAACTGGATAGAAGCTCTTTCGATGCCCGTAAGTATGGTTCTTGCTATGGGAGTCGTAGTGCTTATCAATAAATTTGCACCCTCAATTGCTGCAATTGAGTGGAGATATTAAGAGAAAGGAGAAAGCAAAATGAAAAAAGAGAGAACATATTTCGATAAAGTTCACACATGGGGAAGAATCTGGGTTATTGCGGCCCTTCTTTTCTTCTTATGCATCCCCGTTGCAGTCAGCCTTCATTTCGGTGTAACACCGAGAGGTGAGGTGATCGGTAAGGGCGTAGGCGCACTTGTAATTTTCCTTGTAACGGGTATCGTTGAGGTTATTGCCTATTCTCCTATGCTCGGTGCAGGCGGTACATACCTTTCTTTCGTATCGGGAAACATTATGAATCTTAAAATGCCTTGCGCTATTAACGCTATGGAAAACGCAAAGGTAAAGGCTAACACTGAGGAGGGTGAGGTAATCACCACAATCGCTATTGCATCCTCAATCGTTGTTACAACTCTTGTTATAGCAGTTACCGTTATAATTTTTGCACTCAATCCCTCTTTCTCAAAGCTTATGGCAAGTGACGCCTTTGCTCCCGCATTCCAACAGGTAACCTACACAATTTTCGGTTCCCTTGCGGCAGGATACTTCATCAAGCATTGGAAAATTTCAATTTTCCCGATTGCGGCGGTTTGTGTTGTACTTCTTTTTGTTGACCCCGGTATCGGTGTACTCATTCCTATCGGCGTTATCCTTTCAATGCTCGGTGCACACATTATGTATAAGCTCAAAATAGTATGATTTTTATAAGAAAGCCGCTCTTAATGAGTGGCTTTCTTGCTTTTTAAGCCCCCGATTTGCATTTTTATAAAAAATATGATATAATGTCCTTGTTTTGGAGAAAAAAGTATATAAAACGGGAGATCTTTATGAAGAAAAATATACTGAAAGCTTTTGCTCTGTTCATATGTACCTTGTGTCTGTTGCTTTTTTCGTCGGCGGAAAAGTTTTCTGTTCAGGCGGCAAATAACTATGAAAAGGACATATTTTATTTTCTGAAAAATGAAATGGGAATGAATGATGCGTCTGCCTGCGGTATTGTTGCCAATATTGAAAAGGAATCCTCCTTCAGGCCTGACCTTTACGGTGACGAAGGTACAAGCTACGGAATCTGTCAGTGGCATAATACCCGCTTTGATGATCTGAGAGCCTTCTGCAGTGAAAACGGATATGATTACAGAACAATCACAGGTCAGCTTTACTATCTCAAGCATGAGCTTGAAACCGATTATCCGAGAACTCTTGCAGATATTATGAGCGTTGAAAATACCGCCGCAGGAGCATATTATGCAGGATATTCCTTCTGCTATAATTTTGAGAAGCCCGCAAACAGAGAGTATAAGTCGGAGCAGAGAGGTGAGCTCGCCATAAAATATTGGGAAAAATACGGAGTTCTTCCCGATATTACGCCTCAGAAAATAACTGCTCCTGCCGACGGAAAAAGAATCAGCAGCGCAGAGTCTTTTACGGTAAAATGGTCTGCAGGTGAAGGCAGATATAACAGAAACCGTCTCCACACAGTAAGGCAGTATGCCGACGGCTCCTACGATTGGGACAGTGAGCAGACGATTATAACGAGTCTTTATACGCTTAATTATACCTTCAAGGCAGGAGAGCTTCCCGACGGTAACTACCTTATCTGGGTTGAACCTTGGTATCTCTCAAAGCAAAAGGCGGGACCTGCCTCAAAGGCTATTACCGTTACGGTGTATGATGAGCTCTTCTATGAAACGGAAACAGATATTGAAGGGACAGTTTTTGACGCTTCCGTAGAGGAAAGTGTAGATATAAGCGGTTGGGCAGTTGATTCGGGAGTACACTCCGTTTCGGTAAGCTTTTCTCTTGACGGCGGGGAGTATGTAATTGCCGAAAAGACCGAGAGAGCTGATATAGCCTCATCTGAGGAGTACGGAGCTTTTTGTCCGGATGAATTCGCAGGCTTTTTGGTGAATATGCCTCTTGCGGACCTGTCAAACGGTGAGCATAACGTCTTGATTAAAGCAGAAGGGGACAGCGCAAAGGAGAATATTGCCGGCTTTAACTTTACCGTTATAAACGGACACGACCACAGCTTTACGAAATACGTCTCTAATAAAGATGCCACCTATTTTGCCGACGGAACAAAAACCGCGAAATGCGATTTGTGCAATACAAGAAATACCCTTACCGATGAGGGTACAAAAAAGATACTCGGAGTAACCGAAAATTTTACTGCAGATACCGAGGATACCTATACGGAGCTTTCGTGGAAGGCGGTAGAGGGAGCTGTATATTACAGGGTTTATATCTATAATTCAGGTTGGAAGCTGCTTGATGAAATCAGAGAAACGGCGTATACCATAGAGGGGCTGACTCCCTCGTTGAAATACAGATTTGCGGTAAAGGCTTGCTACGGTGACGAAAACGGTAGAGTAATGGCACCAAAATACGCTTCTCTGAGCACAATATGTCTGCCTTCAAATCTTGAAGCTCTCAGCACCACCGTTACCTCAGATACAGTTACTCTTAAATGGAATAAATCGGAGGGTGCAACGGGCTACAGAATATTTATTTATAACAATCAAGCAAAGAAATGGGATATTGCTCTCAAGGCGACTCATAAAACCTCTGCAGTCATAAGCGGACTCGAGTCGGGAAAAACCTACAGATACGCTGTAAGACCTTATTACAATACGGGTAACGGTATTCTCTGGTCAACAAAGTATATAAGTAAAACCGTTACTGTAAAGCTTGATACTCCTGAGATAAAGGCTGCTCATTCAAGCGCCAAGGGCAGGGTTACGATAAGCTGGAGCAGGGTTACACCCGTTGGCGGATATCAGGTATGGGTAAGCGACAGTGAAAACGGAAGCTTTAAAAAGGTGTCAAATTTTAAAGTCCGTTCGACCTATCTTTACGGATATGAAAGCGGCGAAGTCTATTACTTCAAGGTCCGCGCATATAAGAAAATTGACGGCAAATATGTATACAGCAGCTATACGGACGTAAAAAGCATCAAAATTAAATAAAAAAACTTAAAAAAAGACTTGCTTTTTCAAAATACTTGTGATAAAATACTAAGGCATTTGTATCACAGTTATGTGTAATGCCGGCTGAATTCAGTCAGAATAAACGCAAGCGGTCCTCTTCCGTTATCGGAATGAACGTGGCAGAATTTAGGAGGATAAAAAATGGACGCACTCAAACTCATCTCAGACTCATCCCTCAAGGCTGAAGTACCTGCACTTGAAATCGGTAGCACTGTTCGTGTTCACGTTAAGATCCGTGAAGGCGAAAGAGAAAGAATTCAGGTTTTTGAAGGTACAATTATTGCTAAGAGAGGCAGCGGAATTTCATCAACCTTCACAGTACGCCGTGTAGCTTACGGTGTAGGCGTTGAAAGAGTATTCCCCGTTCACTCACCTAACGTAGCAAAGGTTGAGGTTGTCAGAAACGGTAAGGTTCGCAGAAGCAAGCTTTATTACCTTCGTGACAGAGTTGGTAAGTCAGCTAAGGTTAAGGAAAAGATTGGCTGATAAGAAAACAAATGGAAGGAAGGGTTATCCCTTCCTTTTATTTTTGGCAGTACTCAATAAAGAAAGGCGGCTCACAGTATGATTGAAGATATTGCAAAAAAGAAAAAATCGGAGCTCACTTTTAAGGATAAACTTTATATAAATATTTATGATATCGTCTCTGTTCTCGTTGTGGCAGTTGTTACGATAATGGTTCTTTTCACATTCGTGTTCAGAATAGTCTTTGTTGACGGCGGTTCGATGATTCCCACTCTTTATGACGGGGATATGCTTGTTGTAAGCGCTTATGACAGAGAGCCCGAATACGGTCAGGTTGTGATTATAACTCAGCCTAACGGTTTTGGAAATCCTATTGTAAAGCGAATTATTGCAACGGAAAATCAGGTGGTTGACATTAAGTTCGCTACAGGTGAGGTTTATGTTGACGGCGTACTTCTTGATGAACCTTATATCAATAATCTTACTATCAATCCTGAGGATATGACAGGTCCCGTTACCGTTCCTGAAGGACATGTTTTTGTAATGGGTGATAACCGTCAGGGCTCAACCGACAGCAGAAGCGAAAAGATAGGTCTCATCCGTGAGGAGTATATTTTGGGTGTTGTGAAATATAAGGTTATGAATCAGGATGATTTGACAAAGAAGACAACGCTGTATGATTTTGCCGATTGGAAGGTAGAGTAACAATAACGGACACAGAGAATGCCTCTGTGTCCTTGTAGTATTTTTAAAGTAAAGGAGGAAGTACCGATGGCAGACAGTCAGAAGCAGACAGTGCAATGGTTTCCGGGACATATGGCTAAAACGAGAAGGCTCATAAAGGAAAGTCTCAGCCTTGTTGACGGGGTAACAGAGCTTCTTGATGCGAGAATACCTATGTCTTCAAGAAATCCCGAGCTTGACGAGCTTACGGGCAGAAAGCCGAGAATAGTACTTCTCAACAAATGCGATGTGGCAGATGACAGCATAACAAAGGAATGGATAGAGTATTTTAAAAGCAAGGGGCAGTATGCTCTTGCAGTTGACTGCCGTACGGGAAAGGGTCTTAATCAGTACCATAATCTTGTAAGGCAGGTGCTTGCCGACAGAATAAAGGCAAACGAAGAAAGAGGTATGCCCGGCAAGGCTCTTCGTATTATGGTTGTAGGAATACCCAACACGGGAAAATCCTCATTCATAAACAGAATGGCAGGAAAAAACAGAGCAAAGGTTGCAGATAAGCCGGGCGTAACAAGACACAATCAGTGGTTTGCCATCGGAAACGGAATAGAGCTTCTCGACACACCGGGAGTATTATGGCCAAAATTTGACGATCCCGAGGTAGGGGACAAGCTTTCCTTTATCGGTTCGGTAAAGGACGAGGTTACCGATGTTGAAACAATGGCGGCACGTCTTGTGAAGGTTCTTGCCGAAGACTACGAGGATAAGCTCACGGGAAGATTCAAGCTGAATAATATTCCCGATGTGAAAAGCGCTATGCCATGGGAGCTTCTTGAGGAAATCGGAAGAGAAAGAGGTATGCTTATCCGCGGCGGTGAGGTCAATATGGAAAGAGTGTCAGTAATGCTTCTTGATGAATACAGAGGCGGAAAAATGGGAAAAATCAGCTTTGAAAGGCCTAGTCAGTACAAATGATAAAACTCAGGAAAGTAACAGAGAAAGAAATAACAACGGCATTGCTTTTTATAGAGCAGGCAAAGGCACATCTTAAGGAGCAGGGTATAGACCAGTGGCAGAACGGTTATCCGAATCTTGAGAGCATAAAGGAAGATGTTGTGGCGGATAGAGGATATTTTGTCACAGATGACGGCGTGCCGGCAGGCTATCTCTGCCTTGATTTTGAAGGTGAGCCTGTTTACAGTCAGCTTGACGGGCAGTGGAAATGTAACACCGGCTATGCAGCGCTTCACCGGTTGGCTGTGGGCGACGCTCATCGCAATAAAGGTGTCGGAATAGGTGCCTTCAGGGCTTGTGAGGAGCTATGCAGAAAAAAAGATATACATTCCATAAGAGTAGACACAAAGGATGAAAATCCTAAAATGCGCCATGTCGTCACTAAAAACGGATACCAATACCGAGGAGACGTGTATTATGCTTCCTGCGGAAAAAGAATGGCCTTTGAAAAAGTGTTCTGAGGGGCTGTAAAAAAGTGCAGACCGCATAAAACAAGATAAATAAAGGGTTTCTTCGGTTATGAGCTGACCGAAGGAACCCTTTAAAATATAAAAAATGATAAAGAACAGACAAAAACACTGTTTTTGTGTTTTATGCTATAAACAAACCTCGCCCTCTGAGTACCTTTGTACGCCGTCGGGTAACCCAAAATAAAGCTTTTCGCTTTATTTTGGCTCGGTTTGTTCATTCTGCGCATTTTTTCCGAGCCCCTTTTTATATTTTTTTGCATAATATGTTGCATTTCCCCGAAAACAGGTGTATTATACCACACGGCATAAAAAAGGAAGGAGGAAATACTATGCCTATAGTTAATTTCATAAAGAAAAATACAGTGTTTTGCATAGCGGCGCTTGCGGCAGTGATAACTGCTTTTTTTGTTCCTCCCGACAAGGAGTATATAGGTTATTTTGATATGAAAACCCTTGCCTGCTTATTCCTTACCCTTGCGGTTATATGTGCTTTGAGAAATATCAGATTTTTCACCATTGTTGCAAGAAAAATAGTGCTCCTGACGGGTAATCTGAGGAGTCTGTTTATTGCTCTTATCTGCATAACCTTTATAGGCTCAATGCTTATTGCAAACGATATGGCGCTTATAACCTTTCTTCCCTTAGGCTATTTTGCGCTGAAAAGTGCACACCGAGAAAAATATATGGCATATCTTTTTATACTGCAAAATATTTCGGCAAACTTAGGCGGCATGCTCACACCCTTCGGAAATCCCCAAAACTTATATCTTTATTCATATTTTGATATTCCCACCGGAGAATTCTGCCGTATAATGCTTCCGCCTTTTCTGCTTGCGATAGCGATGCTTATGCTTGCCTGTATACCTGTAAAGGCGCACAAGCTTACGGTCAGCGAGGACTACGGACGAAAGCTTAGCCTTCCCCGTACCGTACTTTACCTTGTTCTTTTTGCCTTTTCGTTGCTGATAGTTTTCAGAGTAATTCCTTATTGGCTTGGGCTTATAATAATCCCTGCGGTTCTTCTCGTAGCGGACAGAAATTCGCTTCTTATGGTCGATTATCCGCTTTTAGGTACATTCTTCTTTTTCTTCATTTTTGCGGGAAATCTCGCACGTATAGATGCAGTTAACAGCTTCGTTTCATCGCTGCTTGAAAAAGATACCCTTCTTGTTTCCGTCCTTGCTTGTCAGGGAATCAGCAACGTGCCTTCAGCGATACTGCTTTCACGGTTTACTGCTGATTACCGTTCCCTTCTTCTCGGGGTAAATATTGGCGGTACAGGTACTCTTATTGCATCTCTTGCGAGCCTTATCACCTTCAGTCAGTACCGTTTACACAACCCGGGTAAGGGAATGAAATATTTCCTTCTTTTCACTCTTGTGAATGTGATTTTTCTTATAGTTATGACCGTAGCGGCAAAATTATTTTTTGTATAAGAATTTTAAAAGCAATCAAAAAAAGGGGGCCGGGTTTACGCAGTGAACCCGTACCCCTTTTTTAAATTAGCTAAAATTTTTCTCTCAGCTCACCGAGAATTCTCTTCTCAATCCTCGAAACATAAGAACGGGAGATGCCCATTTTATCTGCGATTTCCCGCTGGGTAAGCTCCTTTGTATTGTAAAGACCGTAGCGGCGGATAATTATCTCTTTATCTCTGCCGTCACTCATAGCTTCTATCAGCTCGTAGAGACGGGCTGATTTCTTTTTAAGGTCTATGTCGTCGCTTATTGTGTCCTCACAGCAGATGATATCAATAAGCGTCAGAGGGTTTCCTTCACTGTCTGTATCAATAGGCTCATTTACTGAAATCACGTTGGAATCCTTCTTCTTTGAGCGGAAAAACATCAGTATTTCGTTTTCGATACATCTTGCTCCGTATGTTGCAAATCTCGTACCCTTTGACGAGTCAAAGGAATCCACCGCCTTGATAAGACCGATTGTGCCTATAGAAATAAGGTCATCCTGCTCGTCATAGCCGGAATAATATTTTTTTATGATGTGCGACACGAGTCTGAGATTGTGCTCTATGAGCTGCTGCCGTGCCTTTGAATCCTTTTTTTCGCGTACAAGGCAAAAAAGCTCTTTTTCCTTCTGTGCAGGCAAGGGCTTAGGAAAGCCGTTAAGATTTTTGAGATGAAGAAAGAAAAACAGAAAATTACTCAGTACTGCATTCAGAATTTCAAGCATAAAATCACTCCCTTATATTTTTATGCCGTAAAAGGGGATAAGATGTTGAATTTTCTGCTTTTATATAATATAATTTACGGGAAAGGCGGCGTAAAGGATGTCCAGACAAAAAGAACAAAAAACAAATGCAATGCGTATTCTTGATAAAGCTAAGGTGCCCTATAAGGTCAACTATTATGACTGTGACGAGTTTATCGACGGTGTCCATATCGCCGATAAATTATCCCAAAGCTATGATATGAGCTTCAAAACCCTTGTGGCGGTGGGCAAGAGCAAGGAAAACTATGTTTTCTGTCTGCCTGTTGATAAAGAGCTTGACCTTAAAAAGGCGGCTAAAAGCGTGGGCGAAAAAAGCGTTGAGCTGCTCCACGTGAAGGATATCAAAAACGTGACAGGCTATATCCGTGGCGGCTGCACTCCTATCGGTATGAAAAAGCAGTTTAAAACCGTCATACATTCCTCGGCGCTCGATTTTCCCGAAATAATCATAAGCGGCGGTGCCTTGGGGGTTCAGCTTTTTATAAATCCTCAGGAGCTTTCAAAAACAGTAAACGCAAAATTCGAAAGTATAATATTCGAATAAAAAATCTACTCCTCACTGTGGGGAGTAGATTTTAATTATATTCAGTTTTTGAAAATCCTTACAATCTTTGAACGAAGCGTTCCGCCTATCTCAAAATCAAGACCCACGTTCATAAGATAAGCACCGCCGTAGTTCTTTTCAAAATCATCGTATTTAACGGTATATCTTGCATTTTCCTCAAGTCCGTCAAGGTTGATGTGATAGAATTTATCATTGAAAAAGCTTGTTGCGGGAGTGCAAAGGAAAAGCACACTCTGCTCATCGTCAACGTACTGATTGGCAAAGATTCTGTCATTATCAAAATCGGCAAGTCGGTAAAGTCTGCCAAACTGTACGGTGTTTCGGATCTCCTTATACAGAGAAATGTATTTTTTGTGGATGTCAAGCTCCTTTTCGTTATACTTCATAAGATTACCGCCGATTGAAAGGGAGCCCTGCATAGTTACATTGAAGCGGAAATCCCAGTCGGAGGGACGTGAATGGCGGTTGGTATCCGTTACCCAGGCGCGCATTGTCTTTGTGGGATAAAGCAGTGAAAAGCCCTGCTGTATGGTAAGTCTGTCAAGGGGGTCGGTGTTGTCGCTTGTCCAGACCATATCAAAGTGAGAGAGTGCGCCGTAATCCGCTCTGCCTCCGCCTGAAGCACAGCATTCAATCTGCAGGTTGGGGTGCTTTTCCTTGAGCTTGTCGGCGATTTCATAAACCGCCTTTGTGTGACGGTACCAGAGCTCCTGAGGATTCTCAAGGTTGTCGGCACCTGTCTCCGAGTAGGCTCTGTTCATATCCCATTTTATATAGCTGATGTCGTATTCGTTGAGCATATCGTCCATACATCTGAAAACGAAGTCCTGCACATCTTCTCTTGTAAGGTTGAGCACGAGCTGCTGACGGAGCTCCGAGGGAGTTCTTGTATCGTAGTGATATGCCCATTCGGGGTGAGTACGGTAAAGATCACTGTCAGGGTTTACCATTTCAGGCTCAAACCAGAGTCCGAAGCGCATACCGAGAGCTTTTACCTTATCAATAAGCGGCTTGAGTCCGTCGGGGAATTTTTCCTTGTTTACGTACCAATCGCCGAGACCTGCGTGGTCATCCTTACGTTGACCGAACCAACCGTCGTCCATCACGAAAAGCTCACAGCCGATTTCGGCAGCCTTTTCGGCAATTTTCTGCTGGCCCTCACTGCTTACGTCAAACCATGTTGCTTCCCAACTGTTATAGAGTACGGGGAGAGGCTCCTTGGCAAAGCGGCGGGGCATAATACAGTCGGTTGCAAAAGCGTTCATCTGATTGCTCATTTCGGCAAAGCCCTGAGTGTAGCCGCAATAAACCGAGGGAGTTACAAATTCCTCACCGGGCCTGAGTGTGTATGAGAAATCGAAATCGTTTATACCGATAACAGCCCTTGTTCTTCCGGCAAAATCGCGGGAAATTTCTGTTTTGAAGTTGCCTGACCAGGCAAGAGCACCGAAGAAAACGTCACCCTTCTTTTCATCGGCATTCTGTGACAGAATAAATATCGGATTGACAGTGTGGTTACTGCCACCCTTGCGACTGTCATAGGAAAGCACACCGTTTTTTACCTCGGAGCTAACCTTACGGAATTCACCCGCCCATGAGCCGTTGAAATTTGTTGAGGTATAGGGTCTGAGAGAGGGGAGATTGAATTCAGCCGTGGCAATTTTATTGAGGGTAACCGTTTTGTCTGAAAGATTTCTGATAACGGTATACCTTTCGATTATATCAGTGCTTTCTCTGAGCTTATAGAAAAGAGAAACTTCAAGGCTGTAGGGCTTGTCCTCAAGGATGATTTCAAGCATAAAGCCCTCGTCAAACTCACTTATATTGAAATCCTTGTAGGTAAGCACCGATTCACGGCATTTATCTGCATAGGTAGCCATAAAAGCAACGGGTCTGTAAACCGTACCGCCGTAAGAGCCGTATTCTGTTTTTCCGAGGTCTCTTGCGGAATGATTTGAATTTCTTTCCCAAGGCTTATACAGGTCCGCATAGTCGCCGTCATCGCATTTTCTGCCCCAGTGAAGGTGGTCGAGAGTACCGTTACAGTCAACGGCCATACAGTAGTGGGTGTTGACTGTTTCGAGAATGAAGACACCGTTGTTTTCTAAGATTTTCATAATTATTTCTCCTTATTTATGATAAATGTAAATAGCAAACTCAACAGTAACATCAAGCGATTCGTATTTTTCGAGCTTGGCTTTGTCCTTCTCGCTTGTATGGTAGTAATAGGGGGTCATTCTGAAAAGTGCATTGATATCCTCTTTGGAATCAAGATGTATTTTTTTACTGACCTTCCTTTTTTCTTTAAAAATCAGGTCTTGCGTTTCGGGGGGATTTTCATCGTTTTTGTAGGGTGTATCATAAAGAATTTCCTTGATTTCAAAAAGGTGATTTTCACCTGCGACAGCGGTTATTATAATTCCGTCATCCTTTATGATACGGCTGAATTCCTTTTCGTGGAAGGGTGCAAAAAGGTGAAAGGCGACATCGATACTGCCGCTTTTTATGGGGATTTTGGAAAGGTTTGCAACGAAATATTCAGCGCCGTTTTTTCTTTTTGCCGCAAGACGTACCATTTCCTTTGAAAGATCAAAGCCGTACATTACACACGGAAAGACTTTCATCACCTCATTACTGTACCAGCCTTCACCGCAGCATATATCACACACTGTTGGATTATCTCCTTTATGAAGCTGAATCAGCTTTGTGATTTCTTCGGAAAGAGGGGAGAAGTAACCCTTTTCAAGGAATTTCTTTCTTGAAAGAGCCATATCCTTGTTGTCACCTATACTTTCACCTGCCTTGTGATTGCCTGCAAGAAGGTTAACATATCCCTCTTTTGCAATATCAAAGCAGTGACGGCTTTCACATCGGTAGCAGTTATCTTCTTTATTCAATGTTTTTTTACATACGGGACAAACAATATCTGACATTTTTTTCACCTTCGGTTGAAAAATTCATTTATGTGTGATATTATACAGAAAAAGGTATTATTAGTCAATAAACGTAATGTTTTTGAGGAATAAACAATATGTGGACGGGTGAATGAAATGAAAAAAAGATTAGTTGCTTTTCTGCTTGCTGCGGTTATGCTTTTTCTGCTTGCCGCCTGTGACGATACTTCAATAGATAAGAATGTTTATATTTCGGAGATTATGTCCAATAACGTCACTACCCTTGCTGATGAAAACGGCGATATGTGTGACTGGATAGAACTTCACAATCCTACTGCCGAGCCTATAAATATCGGCGGCTATATGCTTACGGATAATTCCGAGAATATGAATAAGTACACCTTCCCGAGTATTACAATCAAGCCCGATGAATATTTCGTTATCTATGCCGACGGTGTTGATAAGTACGATGCGGAAAGACGTATAGTTCACGTACCCTTCTCAATCAGCACCAAGGGTGAGAGCATCTTCCTTTACAATGCAAAGGGTAAGCTTATATGCCGTGTGAATGTTATCGGTCTTGCGGATGATCAGAGCTACGGCGTGAGCGCAGATCAGCAGCTTGTTGTTTTTGACGTGCCTACTCCCGGTGCAGCAAACAGCGGCAGTATACATAAGGCGGAAGAGGAAACACCGACCGTTGACCTTAGCGGCAGAGTATATATCAATGAATACGCACCAAACTCAACTCAGACAATTATGGACGAGGACGGAGACTTTGTTGCATGGGTAGAGCTCTACAACGATTCTGATTCCGAGGTTAACCTTAAGGGCTACAGCCTTTCCGACGATGCGCTGGATGTTGATAAGTGGGTATTCCCTGATTTTAAAATCGGAGCAAAGGACTATGCAGTTGTTTATCTCTCGGGCAAAACCAAGCAGTATGACGGCTCAGACAGAATTCACGCTACCTTCAAGCTCAACGGTAAGGAGGAAAGCCTCAGCCTTTATAACAAGGCGGATACGGCTATTGATACCTGCCTTGTTGAGGAGCTGATGTCAAACCTTTCCTGCGGCAGAAGCCTTGAAAACAGCGGCAAATTCGTTTATTTTGCAAAGCCTACACCGGGCAAGGAAAACGTAACTGCAGGCTTTGACACAATAGGCAGCGCACAGCTTACAAAAAACAAAGAGGTTGCAATAACTGAGGTTGCTCCCGTAAACACTACGGTTCCTCAGTCAACCCTTGACGAATATTTCGATTATGTTGAGCTTTACAACTCAGGGAGTGAAGCAATAAACCTTCAGAATTACAAACTCTCCGATTCCAAAAAGGCGGAGAGTTTTCATCAACTTCCCGACCGTATCTTAGAGCCGGGAGACTATGTTGCGATTTTTTGCGGTGACAGCAGCTATGTGAGCAAAAAGACAGGCAATATATATATCAAATACGGACTCAACCGCTACGGTGAGACAATCTACCTTATGGACAGCGATGGAGTGCTTGTTGACGAGTTTTCCTACAGCAGAATGAAAAGCGGATATTCAAGCGGCAGAGACGTTAACGGTACTCTTGACGAGGTCTGCTTCGACACTCTCACTCCGGGAAGTGCGAATCCGACCAATACGCTGAATAAGACGCTCGCAACACCCGCTCTTTCACTTTCAAGCACATATGTGGATGCAGGCACAAAAATTGAAATTACTGCTCCCAAGGGTGAAATCAGATACACACTTGACGGCAGTGAGCCGCAGAAAAGCTCACTCCTTTATTCAGGTCCCATAACCGTAAACGAGACAACCGTAATAAGAGCTGCTGCCTTCAGTGACGGATGTATTCCCTCTGACATAGCCTGCGGCACTTACCTTGTTACCGACAGAGTACACGATCTTGACGTGGTTTTTCTCACCACCGATGAAGCAAATCTTTACGATTACCACACAGGCATATGGGCAGACGGCCCGAATAAGGGCGCAGAGTTTCCTTATGTTGGTGCAAACTACTGGCAGGAATGGGAAAGACCCGTTAACTTCGAATATATGACAAATGACGGCGTATCTCAGCTCAGCTTTGATGCAGGTATCAAGGTTTTCGGTCAGTACAGCCGTGCAAACGAGCAGAAAAGCGTATCAATTAACCTTCGTGACAAGTACGGCCCCACGGAAATCTGTTACCCCTTCTTTGATGATAACGATGTAAACGTATTTTCATCCTTCCTTCTCAGAAATAGCGGTCAGGACTATAATATTGCCCATATCAGAGATGCCTTTTGTGCTATGGTCATAAAAAATCAGATGGATGTCGATATAATGGACTATAAGCCCGTTGTCTGCTATGTTAACGGCAAATACCACGGCATATATGACCTTAGAGAAAAAATTGATGAGGATTATCTTGCAAATCATCACGGTATCGACCCTGACAATGTGGATGTTATCAAGGGCAACAGTATAGTCAAAAACGGTTCGATGGATAATTACACTGCTCTTTGCGAATATATAAAGACTCACGATATGAGAGTTGACGAGTATTACGATTATGTATGCTCTCAGATCGATATTGACGAGCTTATCTGCTATTGGATGTGTGAGGGCTTCTTCACCAATACCGATACGGGTAACATAAAGTTCTGGCGGGAAAATACAGAGGGTGCAAAGTGGCGCTGGATATTCTTCGACGTTGACTGGGCACTTTTCGGCTCTACCTATACAACCAACATTTTCGATAACTATATGGATCCGGTAGGCCACGGTGTCGGAAGGTCTTTCCGTACTACAATAACGAGCAACATCATCAAGAATCCGAAATTCCGTCAGCGTATGATGGAAATTATCGGTCAGCATCTTAAAACAACCTTTGATACAGACCGTATGCTCGGCATACTTGACGAGCTTGTGGCTGAAATTGACAGTGAAATGCCTTACCACTATGACCGCTGGAAGGTGCATACCTATGAGAAGTGGCTTCTTCGTGTTCAGACGGTACGTGATATAGTCAGTGAAAAGAATGAAATTTTCAGAAATCACGTTATAGATGCTCTTGATATGACTCAGGAAGAAATTGACACATATTTTAACTGAAGATATTGAAATTTTCTGTTAATGGGTGTATAATGTGTTTACAAATAAAACTTTGGAGGAAACACTATGGAAATCTGGAAAGAAATTGAAAAGATTCTTATCAAGCTCTGGAACAAGCTTTATGAATTCCTTATCGGTGACATTTTAGGTGAGGAACTCAACCCTGACTTCTATATTCCCGAGGAAGAAGAATAATTAACTATCAGAATGGCTGTTTTCCGACAGCCATTCGGTTTTATAAGGTGATATTATGATTAAGGATTATCTCGAAATCGGAAAAATAACCTCTACTCACGGCATAAAGGGCGAGGTGCGCTTTCAACCCTGGTGTGACAGCCCCGAATTTCTCATCAAGTTCAAAACGCTGTACTTCGATAAAAAAGGCGAAAGAGCAGTAAAAATCAAGGCCCGACCCAACGGTGAAATGGCAATACTTAAAATTGAGGGCATTGATACTGTTGAAGAGGCGGCAAAGCTTCGTGACAGGATACTCTATATGAAAAGAGCCGATGCAAAGCTTCCCGACGGGCAGTACTTTATTCAGGAGCT
This sequence comes from Acutalibacteraceae bacterium, assembly GCA_045603005.1. Lineage (GTDB taxonomy): Bacteria > Bacillota > Clostridia > Oscillospirales > Acutalibacteraceae > UBA6857. Next base: position 18,436 of record JAZULG010000190.1, on the reverse strand, counting down.
TATCGGCTGCAGTGTTTACGATGCCGATGATGAAGGTCTGTGCTACGGCGTGCTTTCAGATGTAAGTCAGACAGGTGCCAATGACGTGTGGCACATCGAAAAGGATGGTAAGGAGTACCTTATTCCTGCCATACCGCCCGTTGTAATCAGCACCGACGTAGCTGAAGGAATAATAAAAATAAGGCCCCTGAGAGGAATTTTTGACGATGAGGATTGATATACTTACACTGTTTCCGGAAATGTGCGAGTCTGTGCTTTGTGAGAGCATAATAGGCAGGGCAAGGCAGGAAAAAAATGTTGAAATCAACTGCATACAGATAAGGGATTATTCCAAGGATAAGCACAGAAGGGTTGACGATACTCCCTATGGCGGCGGCATGGGAATGGTTATGCAGGTTGAGCCTATATACGATTGCTATGCTGACCTTTGTGAAAAAATCGGCAAGCGTCCGCATCTTATATTTATGTCACCTCAGGGCAGGGTTCTTACTCAGCAACGGGTCAAGGAGCTCTCTGAAATGGAAAACATAGCTATTCTCTGCGGACATTACGAGGGTGTTGACGAAAGAGTTATCGAAGAAATAGTTGACGAAGAAATTTCTATCGGTGATTACGTGCTTACGGGCGGTGAGCTTCCCGCTCTTGTGCTTGCGGACAGTATTTCACGTATGCTTCCCGGCGTACTTGCCAATGAAACCGCATTTTCCGATGAAAGTCACTACAGCTCCCTTTTGGAGTACCCTCAGTATACACGCCCTTATGAGTGGCACGGAAAGCAGGTTCCGGATATACTGTTATCAGGACACCATGCAAACATTGAGAAATGGAGACGCGAGAGAAGTCTTGAGCGTACTTATCTGCGCCGTCCCGATATGCTTTCAAAGGCTGAGCTTTCAAAAAAGGACATTGACTTTTTGAGGGAATTAAAGCAGGATATTAAAAATCGGGAAAAATAAACCTTTGTTATTGTTGCACAAAAACGCATATGAATTTTGTACAACATTTAGTCTACCAACCAAAATGTTCAAAAGTGCATTTTTTTCGTTGACGAAGGAAAGTTTTGTGGTATAATATATAGGAAATTGAAACCAAAAATTTCTTGTGTAGGAGTAACAGATATGTTTGTAAAAGATGTAAAAGTTCAGAATCAGGTAGGTCTTCACGCTCGTCCCGCAACCTTCTTCATCCAGAAGGCTAACGAATTCAAGTCATCAATCTGGGTTGAAAAGGAAGAGAGAAGAGTAAATGCAAAGAGCCTTCTCGGCGTTCTTTCACTCGGCATTATGGGCGGCACAGAAATCCGCATCATCGCAGGTGGCGCTGATGAGGAGCAGGCTGTTGAAGAGCTTGTTAAGCTTGTAGAATCAGGCTTCACAGAATAAGATTCCGAATAAAAAACATCTCCGCAAGTTATTGCGGAGAATTTTTTGCCTAAAATCTTAAGAAAAACTGAAGATTTTCATAAATAATTGTTTTTTTATAAAACAGTGCTATAATATGGTCATAGTCTGATTTTTGTGAGGGGAATGCATATGAAAAAGAAGCTTTTGATTGTTGTTATAGTAATTGCAGGTTTAATCACAACAGCTTTGCTTTATATTCAGATGAACCGTATGCCTGTTGAAGTTCAGCAGATAAAAGTACTTGAAGCGGATAAAGATACATATACTCTGATAAAGAGCAAGACAGAAAAAGAAAAGTTCAGAAATAATACGGAAGATTATTATGATGTATTCGTCACAGGAGCTTTCTCAAATGACAGTGACCTTACTTATGTGAGTTGGATTTGTTATTCAAAGAAAAACTACGACAACAAGAAGGTGTGGCTGTTTTACAGAAGAGAGGGTGCATCTGTTGTTTATCCTCATTCTGTTGAAGAAGGTATAGGTTTGCACATGATTATTTATGCTCCTGACAGTAGCAAAGAAGAAATTGAGAACTTTGTAAAAAATGAACTTGAAGTTTTTGCTTTGGGCAAAATAATGAAAAATAAGAAAGACACTGCATAAGCGGTGTCTTTCTTTGTTCAATGAATTGGCTGCGCCATGAATTGCTTTGCGGCATGAAATGACTGTGTCATGAATTGTCCTGCGGACACAAATGCCCGAAGGGCATTCCCTGACTACCGGCTACTGAATACTTTAATTAACCACATTCACCGGCTTGCCCTCAAGATATCCCTTGACATTACGTTTGAGTGTCTCCATAAGTCTTGAGCGTGATTCGAAGCTTGCCCACGCAAGGTGGGGAGTAATAATACACTTTTCAGCCTTGAGAAGGGGGTTGTCCGCTTTTGCAGGCTCAACGGAAAGCACGTCAACGCCTGCGCCTGCTATGATGCCTTCTTCAAGTGCCTGACGAAGGTCCTCCTCGTTTATGACCGCACCTCTTGATGTATTGATGAGGTAGGCAGTCTTTTTCATCTTCTTGAGGAATTCCATATTTACAAGCCCCTCTGTTTCTGCATTGAGAGGGCAGTGAAGGGATATAACGTCACTGTTTGCAATAACTTCGTCAAGAGATACAAAATCAACGGAGCCGAAGCCGTCATAGGTCCTTGTGTTGGGTGAGTAGGCGATAACCTTCATCTTGAAGCCGTTGGCAATCTGTGCAACTGCGGAGCCTATCTTACCGAAGCCTACGATGCCGAGAGTTTTGCCTGCGAGCTCTGTAAGAGGAGTCTTCCAATAGCAGAAATGCTTACTCTTTGTCCATTCGCCCTCTTTTACGGTATCGTTATGAAGAGCAACGTTGTTGGTAAGCTCAAGAAGGAGCGCAAAAACAAGCTGGGATACGCCGTCGGTGCTGTAGGCGGGGATATTTGAAGCGATGATGCCTCTTTCTCTCGCGTACTGAGTGTCAATCATATTATATCCTGTTGCAAGGGTAGAGATATACTTAAGCTTCGGAAGCTGACTGAGAACCTCTTTGGTGAGAAGCTTTTTGTTTGTGATAAGAATGTCTGCGTCTTTGGCACGCTCAACAACCTCGCACTGCTCCGAGGCTTCGTAAATAACTACCTCGTCAACAAGCTCCTTCATCCAATCCCAGGAAAGGTCACCGGGATTTGCCTCGTATGCGTCAAGAATTACAATTTTCATAAAAATCCTCCGTTCTGTTTGCTCTTAACTGTTCTGAAAAAGTGAGCGTATGCATAAATATCAGGCATATTGTATCACAAAAAAGGCAGGTTGTCACTACTTTTAGGTCTCTATCTTATTTATATTTTACGTCAGGAACAAAAAAATGTAAAAATCGGTTGACGGTTTTTATATTTTGAGTTAGAATATAAATTGGTATTATCTGTAAAATAACATATAAAAAGGAGAGACTGATAAAATGATGAATTTTACTCAGATGAAAGAAAAATTAACACAGCAGCTTCTCGATGATGAGTTTTCTGTTGTTTATAAGAAGGGGGCAATTCCTACTCAGTATGCAAGATACCTTGAGGTTATGGATGCCTTTTCAGAGCTTTTTGACAAAAATGGTGAAAGGGAGGTTGCTCTTTTCTCTGCACCCGGCAGAAGTGAAATAGGAGGAAACCACACTGACCACAATCACGGACTTGTTCTCGCCGCAGGTATCAGTCTTGATGCTATTGCAGTAGCTTCAAAAAATGACGAGGGCATCATCAGAATCAAATCGGCAGGCTATCCTATGGATACAGTAAACTGTGATGAGCTTGAGGTCAAGGAATGTGAAATGGGCAAGAGTCAGTCAATTATCAGAGGTATCACTGCCCGCTTCAAGGAGCTCGGATACAATGTAGGCGGCTTTGATGCAACAACCGCTTCTCAGGTGCTTTCAGGCTCAGGTCTTTCATCTTCAGCTGCTTTTGAGGTGCTTGTCTGCACAATGCTCAGTCACCTTTACAATGACGGCAAGGTTGATCCCGTAGAGGTTGCAAAGATTTCGCAATACAGTGAAAACGTATATTTCGGCAAGCCCTGCGGACTTCTCGATCAGATGGCATGCTCAGTAGGAGGCTTTGTTTCAATTGACTTTGAGGATACATCAAAGCCCGTTGTAAATAAGATTGATTTTGACTTTGCTTCATCAGGTCACTCTCTTTGCATTATCGACACAAAGGGCAGTCATTCAGACCTTACCGATGACTACGCTGCGGTACGCCGTGAAATGGAAATGGTTGCCGAATACTTCGGTAAGAAGGTGCTCAGAGAGGTAGATAAGACAGAGGTTATCGCCAACGCAGGTGCAATTGCAAAGGCTGTAAGCCCCAGAGCGGTAATCAGAGCGCTTCACTACTACGGAGAAAATGAAAAGGTTCTTCTTCAGGCAGATGCTCTTTCAAAAAATGATTTTGAGCAGTTTAAACAGCTTATTATTGACAGCGGACGTTCATCATATATGTATAATCAGAATGTATATACACAGAAGGCGGGTGCTGATCAGCCTCTTTCGCTTGCTCTTTGCATAAGTGAGCAGATGCTTAAGGGTAAGGGTGCATGGAGAGTACACGGCGGTGGCTTTGCAGGCACAATCCAGGCTTTTGTGCCTGACGGAATGGTTGAGGAATACACCTCTGCTATGAAAGCAATCTTCGGTGAAGATGCGGCTTATGTTCTTTCTGTAAGACCCTTCGGCGGCGTTTGTATCGCATAATTAAGCTGACAGGGAATATAGAATAAAGTTAGGAGAGATTGTTTATGAAACAGCTTTCTTCAAGAGCCCTTGCTCTGATGATGGCACTTCTTATGCTTATGTCCTCTGCGGTGTGGACCTCTGCTGCCAATGTTGAACCGGTAAAAAATCTTTCTGCAAAGTACTCTGCAGCTGACGGTGTCTCACTTTCCTGGTCAAAAGCGGAGGATGCTCACGGCTACCGTATTTTCAGATACGAAGCTACGGAAAAGAGTTGGAAAGCTATAAAAACGACAACAGAACTCAGCTATACAGATACGAATGTTGTGGCCGGCGGAGTATATTACTACACCGTAAGAGCATATCGCTATATTAACTCAAAAGCAGTATTCAGCGGTAATTCCAATAAGGTGAAGGTTATTGTAGCACCCGAAAAGGTTACGGGCCTACGCGTTGTTGCTTATAACGAAAGCTCAATATCTGTCACATGGACAAAGCAGCAGGGTGTTACAGGATACATGGTTTATATGTATAATCCCACCGCAATGAAGTATCAGCTTAAGTCAATGGTTACAGGTAATAACTGCATCCTTACAGACCTTAAGATGGGAACTGTCTATTATATTGCCGTAAGAGCTTACGTAACACACGGCAAGACCGTTTCAGGTGAGTTTTCTTCCGTACTTACCGCAACAACAAAGGGTCCTGTTGTACCCACAAAGCTCAAGGGTGTATCTTATCCTTCGAACGGTGAAATAAAGCTCACATGGACAGGTTCACCGTCCAATACCGGCTATGTTGTTTATCAGTACGACTCATCGACGGGCGGCTGGAAGGAAATTGCAAGAGTCAAGTCAGCAAAGCACACGGTTACGGGTATTACCGAAACCTCAACCTATACATTTGCGGTCTGCGGATATACCACCGGTAACGGCAAAACCTATTACAGTGACAAGTCTCAGTCGGTAACGGTATCCTTTAAAATAAGTGACCTTCCCGATAACGGATATTCTCAGGATATGGCAGAAAAGGGTATCTTCGGCTACCTTTATGACCCGTCAGAAAGATGTTTCTATACTGCATCTGACCCATGGCAGAGGCTTGTAGGCTACAACGCAATTTTTGATGTATGCGCTCCTTTTGTTTTTATAGATTTTGATACAGTAAGACTCGATTTCAAATACAAGAACAAGGATTGGCGTGTACAGCTCTGGAAGGGACAGTACGGACTTGCCTTCTATGGCTGTGAGGTAGGCGTATACACAAAGCCTTCAGACAGAAAGCTTGCGCACTATAACTGTGCAGCCGATGAGGATATGCTTATGATGCAGGTTGATTTCCTGCAGAAGAAGAGCGGTAATTCTGACACATGGATAAGAAAATTCTCAAGACCCTACGGCTCATATTGGTGGTGTACAGGCTTTATTCCGGGTAACCTTTTCGGAAACTTTGATATTCTCAAGCTCGACATGAGAATTACAATGAAGGATTACGAAATGCTTTCCGGCTTTACCTCAGCCCTTGCTGAAAACGGAATCAAATATACCGTAAGAGGACTGGACGTATACTTTATATACGAATAAACGGAAAATCAGGCTGTCGGGATATTTTCCCGACAGCTTTTTGCAAAAAGGAGGAAGAATATGACTTATCCTGACTACGGCTGGTGCATTGATAATAACGGAAAAGAAATAAATACTCCCGAAACAGAGCGTCTTGTCAGTGTACTTGCGAGTGAAAGACAGCTCGAATTTATGAAGATGGAGTATTACAACTTCATCCATTTCGGAATAAATACCTTTTACAACAGAGAATGGGGAAACGGAAAAGAGGATATTTCACGGTTTAATCCCTGTAAGCTCGATACGGACCAATGGTGTGAGGTGCTTAAGAAAACAGGCAGTAAGGGTATAATAATAACTGCGAAGCATCACGACGGATTTTGCCTTTTTGACAGTAAATATACAGAGCACTGCGTGAGAAATACTCCCTTTAAAAAGGATATCGTAAAGCTTCTCAGCGAAAGCTGCAAGAAGTACGGTATGAAGCTGGGTGTTTATCTTTCTCCGTGGGACAGACACGAAAAAACCTATGGTACAGATGAGTATAACGACTATTTTGTAAATCAGCTTACGGAGCTTTGCACAAATTACGGAGAGCTTTTCTGTCTGTGGTTTGACGGTGCCTGCGGTGAAGGAAAAAACGGTAAAAAGCAGGTTTACGATTGGAAAAGATACTATGAAACTATCAGAAAGTATCAGCCCGATGCGGTTATTTCCATAAGCGGACCCGATGTGCGCTGGATAGGCAACGAGGGCGGAAAAGTAAGAAAGAGTGAATGGTCGGTTATCCCGAGAGTTCTTGATACAAATGAAGCTGTTGCCGAAAATTCACAGCAGAAAGCCGATGAAACGGACAAAATGGCAAAGCTCGGCGAAAGAGATGAAGACCTTGGCTCAAGGGAGCTTCTGGAAAAATACGATGCTCTTATTTTCAAGCCTGCTGAGGCAGACGTTTCGATTAACTTAGGCTGGTTTCATACGAGCAATGTATTTGCCCACGCAAGAAAGGGGAGAAGCGCAGAAGCTCTTGCCGATATTTATTTCAATTCAGTGGGCGGAAATGCTTCAATGCTTCTTAACGTTCCGCCTGATAGAAAGGGACTTATCGGCAAAAGTGAAATCAGGCGTCTTGAAGGCTTTACAAGGCTGATAAAGGCACCCTTTGAAAAAGAAATAAAGGAATGCACCCTCTCTGCGGTAACAAAGGATGGTGATAGAAATCCTTTTACGGAGGACTCACATCTTTTCAAGGATAATGAGCTGGCAATCAGTGTTTCCTTTGACGGCGTAAAAAAAATAGGACTTATCAGTATCCGCGAGGATCTGACAAAGTCTCAGCGGGTAGAGAAGTTCCGTATTTTAGTAAAGGATGAGCATAAAAGCTATTTCCCCGTATATGACGGTACTGTCATAGGCTCAAGGAAAATCATCAGGCTCGACCATCCCGTTGATACCGATGAAATCCTTATATTGCCATTGCAGGCAAGAGCCAACCCTGCTTTAAGGGATATTCATATATACGAGGCTTAAAAGGAAGTATTTTTCGTTTATTTATGATATTGATTTTTCACCCGGTAACTGATATAATATCAAATCAGTGTGAAGTATTTGTTTTTATATAACCAAAGGAGGATAACAATGGCAGCACTCAGAGAATATTCAAAAGAAAAGCTCCTCTCTTTTAAGGAAGAGCTTGAGAAGCAGTATGCATCCTATAAATCACAGGGACTCAAGCTTGATATGTCAAGAGGTAAGCCCGGTTCGGATCAGCTTGCAGTTTCCAACGGACTTCTTGATGCCATCACATCAAGAGACTGGGAGGATGAGGAAAGCAATCACAGCCTTGAATACAGAAACTACGGTCTTCTTACCGGTATAATTGAATGTAAAACAATTTTTGCAAAGGCCTTCGGCGTAGATGTAAATAATGTTATCGTTTGCGGTAACTCAAGCCTTAACCTTATGTTTGACTATATTACACAGTGTATGCTCACAGGCTCAGGCGGAACACCCTGGAAGGATCAGCCGGAGCTTAAGTTCCTTTGTCCTTCACCGGGCTATGACCGTCACTTTGCAATCTGTGAATATTACGGAATCAAGATGATTCCCGTTGAAATGACACAGTGGGGACCTGATATGGACGCAGTTGAAGAGCTTATAAAGGATCCTACAGTCAAGGGTATGTTCTGTGTTCCCAAGTATTCGAATCCTACCGGTGTAACCTACAGCCACAAAACAGTTAAGAGAATTGCGGCTATGTGTCCCGCTGCTGATGATTTCAGAATCATCTGGGATAACGCATATATTATTCACGATCTTACCGATAACGGTGATGATCTTGATGATATTTTCGATGTACTCAAGAAGTACGGTCACGAGGACATGGTAATTGAATTTACATCAACCTCAAAGATCAGCTTCCCCGGTGCAGGCGTTGCAGCTATCGCAGCTTCTGACAAGAATATCGAAATGATCAAAAAGCGTATGTCTGTTCAGACTATCGGTTATGATAAGCTTAATCAGTACAGACACGTTAAGTTCTATAAGAGCATTGACGGTATAAAGAAGCATATGAATCTTCACAAAAAGATACTTGCACCGAAATTCAAGTGCGTTGTCAATCAGTTTGAGGATAAGCTTTCAGAGCTTGATATTGCAACCTGGTCAGATCCCAAGGGCGGTTATTTCATCAACCTTGATGTTATGCCCGGTACTGCAAAAAGAGTATATCAGCTTTGTAAGGAGTGCGGTATATCTCTTACCTCTGCCGGAGCTACCTTCCCTTACGGTGTTGATCCCGAGGATAAGAATCTCAGAATTGCACCTTCGTATCCTCCTGTTGACGAGCTTATGGTTGCAACAAGAATTCTTTGCATCTGCGTTAAGCTTGCAGCTGCAGAAAAGCTTCTCAGTGAGATGGAATAAACAAATGGGACACGATTTTCCGTGTCCCTGATTTTTATATAATTAAACCGCTGTATCGGCTGTGAATGCTTATACAGCGGTTTTCTCTGTATCTTATGGGTTTTATCCTTTTCTTGGCAATATAACTTCGAATGATGTTCCCGTTTTATCGCTTTTTTTGATTGATATGCTTCCGTTGTGAAGCTCGCAGATTTTTTTGCATATAGCAAGACCGATGCCGTATCCGCTGCTTTTGTGGGATATGTCGCCCTGATAGAATCTGTCAAAGGCATGTTTGAGAGTTTCTTCGTCCATCCCGTTCCCGCTGTCAGTAACGGTAAAGACGAGGTTACCGCCGTTTTTTTCGATTATAACTGTGATTTCCGAGCCACAAGGGGAGAAGCGTATCGCATTGTCAAGAAGATTTATCCATACCTGCTTGAGTAACTCCTCACTTGCTGTTATAGAGTGTTCAGAACATTCGAAATTGATGCAGATATCCTTCTCACTCCATTTTTTCTCAAGAAGTATAATTGCGTGTCTTAGTTGCTCCGAAACATTGAAATCGGTTTTGTTCGTGACAAAGGACTGGTTGTCCAACTTAGTAAGAGTCAGAACATTGGTCGAAAGCTTGGAGAGCCTTTCGCTTTCACTTATGATTATATCGAGATATTCTTCTCTTTCCTTAGGCGAAAGCTCAGAATTCTTAAGCATTTTAGCAAAGCCCGAAATGGAAATGATCGGAGTTTTGAATTCGTGTGAAAAGTTATTTACAAAATCGCTTCTCATCATTTCGACGTTTTCGAGCTCTTTTGCCATTACGTTTACGCTTCTGCTTACTCTTCGCACGGCACGTATTCCTTTTTCGGGAACATTAACATTGAAATCGCCGTCTGCAACCTTGTCAAGAGCAGTATACGCCTGGTGCAAGGGTGCAAGAAAGTAATTACGGAAAATTACGGAAAGAACAACACCGACTATGAGACTGAAAAAAAGGAGAATATAAGTTGAAGAGTGGCGGGGAAGCTTTTCTATATCAAGAAACGGAGCAATGTTGATAAGTGTATAAACTGAAAAAAGGCCGAAAAAGGATAAGAAAATAAGAGTGAAGACCATGGCCGACATAATCAGAGTAAGCCTTACACGTGCTCCGCGGGTTCTGTACGTAGTTTTATTTTTCATTAGTTATTACCGCCTTGTAGCCTATGCCCTTGATAGCCATAATTTTAAATTCGGGATACTCGCCGAACTTTTTACGAAGTCGGTTTATGTGTACATTTACGGTTGTGTCAACTGAGGTTGAGTTCATACCCCAGATTTCGTCCATAAGCTGAAGACGGGTAAAGATTTTATCCGGGTAGGAGAGCAGCTTGAAAAGCAGATAAAACTCCTTTTTGGGAAGAGTCTGCACCTCGTTGCCACGTGATACGGTAAGAGAAGTATAATCAAGCACAACCTCACCGATTCTGAGCTTATGCTCGTTTGCGATATTGGCTCTGCGAAGCAGGGCTTTTATTCTGTAAAGAAGCTCAATTTCATCAACGGGCTTTGTCAGATAGTCATCAGCTCCCGCAATGAAGCCCTGATACTTGTCCTCGGGAAGCTGCTTTGCCGTAACCATAAGTATGGGAACGGTTATACCGTTGCTCCTGATGGTTTCAGTCAGCTCATAGCCGTTGATTTCAGGCATCATAACATCAAGCAGAATAAGATCAATATAATCGTTATCAAGCACCTCGAGAGCTTTTTTTCCGTTGTTTGAAAGCTTTACGTTATAACCTGCATTTGTAAGGATGATGTCCATAAGCTTTGCGGCGTTTTTGTCGTCTTCCACGACCAGAATTGTAAACATATCCAAGACCTCCTTCTGTGAAAGGTACACTGTCATTATAAATGGATTTTACTTATTAAGAATTAACTGAAGATTAACTAATGTGCATTTTTACAATTTGTTAATAATTTATAAAGGGAAGTTTACTTTTAGTTGTCTGTGATGTGGTTAAATAACAATGATTTATAGTGTATAAAGGGGGAGTGTTATGTTTGAGGGCAGCAAATATGCTTATTACGGTATGTATCTCGTAGGCTTTGCCATAATGATGGCGGTAAATCTGCGCACATATAAGCGATACGAAATCAGCAAAAAAACAGCGGTCATTTTCACACTTATTACTTATGCCGCCGGTGTTAAAGGTGCGATGATAATGGGAGACTGGTATACCGCTGCTATAGCAAAATATAATGTCGGAAATTCAAGTGTAGCCATTTTTGGTGCCGTTATATTTACTCCGATTTTTATGACAGCGGCTTCCTTGATTGCAGGCAAGTCATGGCGAAAAATTATGGATTTGCTTGCGCCGGGAATCTTCATTATTCTTGCCTGTGCAAAGTTCGGTTGCTTTATGGCGGGGTGTTGTCCCGGTAGAGAATGCAGCTTTGGTATTTACAGCTCTGATCTTGAAATGACGGTATTTCCGTCTCAGCTATTTGAAAGTATAACAATGGGCTTTGTTGTAGTATTATGCTTCCTTTATGCGATAAGGGATAAAAAGTGCATCTCGGGTTCTGTGTACCCTGTAACGGCGGCTGTTTATTCAGTGACAAGGTTCTGTTGGGAGTTTATGCGTTATTACCCGAACGAAGAAATAAGGCACATGATGTTCGGACTTACCTTCTGGCAGTTCTGGTGTATAGTGACTATCGTTGTTTCTCTTATCTGGATTGCTTTGTTGAGATGGAAAAAGATAACAATAATTGAAGAAAAGTTTTACAGCGCACACAGAGCACTGTTAACAAAACTTCTGGACAGAAACAAAAAGAACATTGTTCACCACAACAAAAACAAAAGGAAGTATCAGAAAAAATAAAACTGAGTTATTTTATGGTTTACACAATCTTAAAATATAAGAATACAGTAATAGGAGGCGATAAGCCAACAAAAAAGATTTATCCCCTTATTGATAAGGAACAAAGCACTGAGGTGCAAAAAAAATAATTTTCGAGGAGGAAAAGCTATGCTAATCACAAAAAGAGAAGCTAAACAAGCTTCAAAAAAGCTCTTAAGTGTTTTTCTTGCGGTTGTTATGGTTATGACCACCATGAGTGTAGGCTTTGCTACAATTGCAAGTGCTGCAGGCGGCAATGCAACTGAATCACAGTGGACTACACTTGTGAATGCACTTAAGAATGACACAGTCAAGGGCGCTACCTTTACGGGCTCCGTAAACAACTATGAGGTTGACGACCCTGACGGAAAGATTCTTGCTGCTGTTGAAGCTTATTATGCTGTTTTCAACGCAATGTCAAACAAGAATCCTACCAATCAGACTCCTTCTAACGGTAGCAGCGATATAAGCAAGACCGGTGAGTCGTCTGATGCAAAGAGAACAATCAACCAGATTAACACCGCAATCAAAAATGAGCTTAGCTCAAGAATGGGCGCTGATTACAACACTTACGGTGTTGAGGAATTTCTTAAAGGCCTTATTTGCGGTGCTTCTGTCGATGCCGGTACAACCACTCAGGAAGTCAGTGCGACGAAAACAAACAATACAACCAAACCAGAATCTGAACTTGACGCTATACCTGCAATAACCCTTAAGGTTAAGCTTGGCAGTGCAGTTACAGGTTACACCCTTGAAGAACTCAAGTCTCTTACCGACGGTGTTGTTGCTGAAAAGACCTTTACAGTTACTCACACAAACACCAACTATGACTATGCTTACGATTTCACAGACGGCGGCCGTTGCGGCGATGACTCGTTCAAGCATACATACTATTACTACTACAATGTAAATGCGAATGTTACAGCTGCAGACGGTGATAAACAAGATGTATCAGTTGTTACATCAGCTGCTGCAACTCTTGAGACTTACAAGGATTATTTCAATATGGATATGGATGCTCTTGTGTTCGACACAGATGCAGCCACCCTTACTACCGTAAGCAGCGCCGTATCAACTGCAAAGCAGAGTGTCGTAAATGCTTTCGGTGCATCCGTATTTACACATTTCTTCAGCTCTTATGCAGTTGACACTCTTGTGAGCGACATTACAATCGCAAAAGAAATTCAGAACGTAGGTCCCTATGCCGTTGCTCTTATGAATGCGGTTGAAGCAGGCTATGCAGATATCATTGAGGATAAGGCTGCTCTTACTGCCCTCTTATCAGAAATTGATGCAAACCTTAAGGTTTACAACAACGCTTCACTGTCTGCAAAGACCTATATCAATAACAACGGCTACGATGCAGCTGCAGTTACAGCTCTTCGTGCAGGTGTGGTCCGTGCCATTGACCTTATTGAGCTTCGTGAGCTTATCGGAAAAGTTGTTGTTGATTTGCTTGTTTACACTCAGTATGATGAAGAAGATATCGACGAAGGCACAGTAACAGATGTAACTATTACTACTGCTTACTCAAAGCTTGAATCCTATGAAACTCAGCTCAGAAAGTATAATGTAGCAGATATCGATGAAATCAGCGGAACAACAAACCTCCTCGGCACAATAACAGACGCTAAGAATCATCTCTCATATCTCGGTACTGTTGCAGGCTATAACAAAGATTTTGCTGATAAATATGCAGATTTTGCAGCTAATATCTTCTCAGTAACAGATGCAGACGGCGACCTTGATACACTTCGTGATGCACTTGTCAGTTATGACAGCTGGTATACAGGTCTTAAGAGCCTTATTGACGAAATGAGAACTGAGCTTGGCGACGAGCTTGCAGAAATGCTCTTCGACGATCTTAACAACGTAATGACAGAGCGCATGGATAACGCTTATCTTGCACTTAACACAATCGTTGAAGCTCAGATCAATGTTGCTTACGAACTTTTCAACGCTTATGTTGCTGCAAACGGTGAAAAGGTTAATATGGCTACTGTTTCAGAATACAGAGCTATGAAGAACTCAATCGGTCTTATTGACGTTGCTGCTTATAACCTTCTTAAGGGTACAACTCACTTTGATATCTCCGATGAAGCTGTTGCAAAGTATGATGCTATGCAGAAGCAGTTCCCCCAGTATGAGGAATTCCTCAATAGCCATGGCTTCGCAACTTATGAGCAGAACTTTATTCCCGATATTGTAAGACCTGAAGACGAAGCAGACGGTCACGGCGCACACATCGGTGCTTACACCGTTACCGATGCGGCTATCGAAAAAATCATCACTCTTCTCGAAAAGCTTCTTGCCGACGAAGGCATCAAGGCACTTCTCGGTAATCTCATCAACAAGGATGAAGAGGGTAACCCCACAGGCGAACCCTTCGCTCTCGGCGCACTTGTTGAAGGCCTTCTTGAAGAAGTAGTTTACACAGATAGTCTTATCAATACCATCGTTCAGTTTGTATATCCCCTCGTAGCAAAGGAATTTGCTAAGGTATGGGCAGGTCTTCCTTCAACCTTTACAGCTTTAGGCGTTGAAACAGGTGTTTCTCTTGCTCCCACAGCTGATGTTAAGGATTGTCCTCTCTATCTTAACGATGTAGAAACAGCAATTGCTGCAGTAGGTGTTTATCTTTCACCTGTGAAGCTTGCTGAAAATCTTAAGAATAATGATGCTTACAGCGGTTACACTCAGGTAATTGAAAAACTCGAATCAGCTACCACAAAGGCTGTTTATAGTCTTAACGGCGAAGGTGATGAAGATGATACCTTCCAGAATCCCTGGGAGGATGCAAATCTCTTCACTGATGTTTATGATGAAGAAACCGGAGAGAAGATATTAAATGATGACGGTACTCCCAAGCAGATTTATGACCTTGACTGGGGTGTTGACGAAGCAGAGAATAAGAGAGAGGCATTCATAAATGCTGTTTGTGCAGCTCTTTCAGGTCTTGAGCCTCTTCTTATTGCAATTATTTCAAACATAACTTATGTTAACCCCAATACATCAGGTACAGATGCTCGCGGTTCAAAGATCGGTACAGGTAAGGGTACTGCTCAGGTTAAGGCTTTAGGATTCCTTACTCTCGATCTGAATCTTAATATCGATCCCATTACACTCGTACTTACATTCAAAGGCAATGACGGTTGGGATAATGCTCTTGCTCCTATCTTTGAAGCTCTCGGACTTGAAAACATTCCTCACAGTGAGGAGCTTACCAATACAAGAAAGCTTCTTGAAGACGGCCTTCTTGCTATGATTGATCAGCTTATTACTAAGCTTGAGAAAAATCCCATCACTTTCCTTCTTGAAGCACTTCCCAATCTTGCTTATGCTCTTGAAGGCGATCTCGTTGAACCTCTTCTCGGTATGCTCAGAACTGAAATCAGCTACTTTGCTGATGCATATTACACAGGTTCACTTGGTAACTACGAAGTTGCTGCAAGTGTTCTTAAGGAAGCTATGAAGTCAGAAGAACCCATCATCGTTGATCTTGGTGAAATGATCAACCTTGAGGATATGGGACTTGACATTTCTTCCTTCTCAGCTATCTGGGATATGCTCGCAGGTTCAGTTGAGCTTCTTGCAGGCCTTGAGGCTCCCAATGCAGGCTATCTTGCAACTCTCGGTGCTCTTGTAGAAAAGGATACAAACAGAAGTGAAAAGACCTATACAGGCGGAACAGCAGGTAAGGCATACCACATCAATGCTAACAAGGCAGATGTTCTTATCTATCTCTTAAGATATGTTCTTAATGCTCTTCCCGGCATTCTTGATTCTATGGAAGATCTTGAGCTTTCAGATGACATCAAGGCAATCATTGCATACGCAACCGCAGATCCCGATAAAACAATCGCAGCTATAGTTGAGCTTCTCAATCAGGTAGAATACGATACACTCAAAGAGTACGTATGGTATGTAAGCGAGCTCAATGAGGATACAGTTATCGGACTTACACCTGCTATTCAGCAGTATCTCGGCTATGACAATGACTGGACAAAGGCAAAGGCAGATTACATCATCGGTAACGTTGATAACATCATAGCTACAGTTATGAAGATGGTTGGCGGTGAAGATGCAGAGCCCTTTGAAATTTCAGCGTTACTCACAGACCTCATCGGCGGTCTCTTCACAAATAAGAATATCACAGCTATTGCCAAGCTTCTTGCTAAGCTCGACCTCAATGCGCTTCTTGCAGGTGATGAGGAAACTGAAACTGTAGCAGAGGGCGATGAGAATGCACTTGATATCAATGCTCTTGTTGCTAAGTTTGCAGGCATCGACCTTGCATCCTTCGCAGCTTATGCAGACCTTGCAGACGATTACAGCTGGGGCTTTGAAGACGGCGATAAGGATGGTTTCATAAATGCTCTTACAGCTCTTCTTGCTCCTCTTCAGACTGTGCTTGATTTCATTCTTGCAGGTGCAGATCTTGAGCTTCTTGACGACGATGTAAAGCTTATCGGCTACAACGGTTATGACAGTGCAATCGTACCCATTCTTGAAGCTCTCGGTGCAACACCCGCAGCTCTCGAGGAAGGCGACAATGTACTTGCAGCTGTTATCAATGCACTTGTTGCAAGAGTTGAATCACTCAATTCAGTTGATGCAATTCTTGATATTATTCCCGGTGTTCTCTATTTCATCAAGAGTAACGGACTTACAACAGCTGTAAGAAATCTTCTTCAGCCCGTTCTTGTAATTCTCGAAACAATTGATCCGATTTATGCTCTCAGCCTTAACGAGCTTATCGGCGGTCTTACAGAGGATCTCGGATTCGCACTCAACCTTGATAATCTCAGCTTCGAAGCTATCTTTGACATTCTTCCTGCTTTCGTTGATCTTGATCTCAGCGAGCTTGAAAAAATCATCGACGACGTATGCGAAGTTATCGTAGGTGAAACCTATACCTCAGCATCATCACTTATCGGCGAAAACGGTAAGAGAGGTGCATACAGCAAATATTTCGACAAGGCTGACCTTGTAACAGTACTTCTTTCATTTGCTCTTTCATGGCTTCAGGAAGGCGATAATGCAAACGACATCGTAGCTCTTATCGCAGGTGACGACGCAGAAAAGGTAGAAGAAATAACCAAGTACATCAACGGTGCTATCGTTATCATCAACGGTATTGATCCCGAATATCAGCAGATTGACTGGGATTACAACTTCCCCGCAGACTATGACGATTCTATCTTTGAGTCAGGTATTACAATTCAGCCTACAATCAATACAATCAAGTATCCCACCAACTGGACAGAGGATACAGCAAAGTATGTATGTGACAATCTTGAAGTGATTGTTAACGATATACTTAAGGCAACAGGCGGCGAGTATGCCACTATTGAAGAGCTGCTCAAGGCTAAGGTAAGCATCTATACCACAGAAAATGTTGATGCAATCGTAAAGGCCGTAGCCAGTCTTCTTGAGGGTATCGACGAGGAACTTCTCAATACAGTCGGTCTTGTTCTCGGTGCGGATATTTCCGCACTCAAGGCATACAAGGCACCCGAGGGTATTGATACTGCAGAGGAATTCACTGCAGCACTCGTAGAAATTCTTGCAACAATTCAGCCCATTGTTGATTGGCTTCTCTTCGGTGAGGACTATGCATTCTTCTCAAAGAGCGGAAGTGACCTTATAACAATCAAGGGCGCAGAGGGATATGCATACGGTCTTGCTCCCATTCTTGAGGCTCTCGGTGCTGACGTACCTGCAAAGGATGAAGCAACAGTAGAAGGCATTCTCACAGCAGTGTTTGCACGTGTGGATGAGGTTCTTGCTTCACCCGTTGAAGAAATCTTTGAGCTTCTTCCCAATGTAATCTACTTCCTTAACGCTAACGGCGTTTCAGTATCCTTACAGAATCTTCTTGCCGGTATAACCGGACTTACAGATGTAATCAGTGAGGAATTCGGTCTTGAAATTGATCTTATGAAGGTCTTCAACGACCTTGTCAAGGATCTTCTTCCCGAGGATACAACAGTAATTCTTGATGTGGCGAACCTTGATCTTGAATCAATATTTGCACTTGTTCAGGAACTTCTCGGGCTCGACCTTACACCTATTGCAGATATCCTTGTTGATCTTTGTGTAGGTAACATTGTTGTTTACACATCAGTAAGCGGTGAATACGGCTTCAGAATGCAGTACAGCGATGATTTTGCAAGACATGATATGATTACCATTATCGTTTCCTGCCTGCTTCAGGTTATAAGACTTGACGCAAACGAAGAAGCACTTAAGAAGATGCTCGGCGAAGAAATCTATGAGGGCGTGCTTAATGTTATATCACTTGATATAAATGTACCCGTTCAGGAATTTAGTTGGGCACTTACTGAAAGTGCAGATACAGGTGAAGTATTCTCAGCTCTTCAGAGCTCAGAGCTCTTCGGCGAATTCAAGTATGGTCCTCTCTATACTAAGGAGATGGAACAGTATATCAGCGAAAACTTCGGTGAGTTCGTTGACAAT